>CAZBOC010000037.1:0-14914 GCA_964493225.1 uncultured Caulobacterales bacterium
CGATGCGCGCGACGTAGGCTTTCAGATTCGGCATCTCGTCGCTGACGCAGCCCATCCGGTTCGCCATGAAACAGGCGTGGCCGAGCATGATGTCGGCGGCCGAGAAATCCCCGATCAGGTAGTCTTTGCCCTGAAGGGCATCGTCGACGGGCCCCAGCGCCTTCGTCAGCAGCCGCCTGGCCTGGCCGAGGACGGTCTCGTCGCGGCGGTCGGGCGGCAGCAGGATCGTCTGCACCACGATCGTATTGATCGGCGGCATGACCATGCCTTCGCAATAATGGAACCACTGGAGATAGCCCGGGAAGCGCGGATCCTCGACGGCGGGTTTCAGCCCGCCATTTTTGTGGCGCTCGAGGACATATTCGACGATTGCGCCGGACTCGTAGATCGAGACGTCGCCGTCTTCCAGCACGGGCACGCGGCCGAGGGGATGGCGCGCGCGGTGTTCGTCGGATTTCAGATCCTTGGGATGGAAATCCATCCGGTTGAGCTCATAGTCGAGGCCGAGCTCCTCCAAGAGCCAGACGATCCGACCGGCGCGCGAATTGGGGGCGAAGTGGAGTTTCAGCATGGTTTCCCTCCCCTGCCGATTACGGATCGATCCTAGCAACACAAGACGCCGCGAGGATAGCGGAAAAGGCGGCGCCGAGGTCGCCCATGGCGTGGATCCAGTTTCGGGCGGTGCGGAGAACGTCGCGTCTTTCGGAGATCGGCGGTCGGCGCGCCGCGGAGTTCATCCGTACAATGATTGCGCCATCCCCCCGATTTCCCGGTGCAATCAAAGCGTGGCGATAGAGACCCTGAATGGAGACGCATTCTCCGAAAGCCGCCGCGCGGCGCCTCGCGTTCTGTTCACGTCGCGCGCGCGATCAACAGTCCGAGGCCCGGCGTATCGGCTTCATCAGATAGCACAGGCAGTCCTGACGGATGATGGTGTGGTCATGGGTGATCATGGCCGGAAACACCGTCTGCTTCAGGAAGACGTCGTCTCCGTCCCGCCGGAAAAACGCGCCCGTCAGATCGCCGCCGTGTTCGTCGACGACGCGCATGGGCGCCGCCGCCCGGTCGCACGAAGCCCAATGGGCCCCGGCGGCGATTTCGGTGAAATTCAGTTTTTCCAGATCTTCACGGAAAACGAGATCGGCGCCCGCCGCAGGGCCGAAGGAGACCCGCGCCGACGGATCGATCAGGACCCGGCCGACGGTCTCGAAGAGCCGCAGCGCGCCGTCCGGCGGCGGCGTTTCGGGAAAGCGCTCAAGCGACAGGACGTGGTCGATCAGCCGGACCGCGGCCGCAAAACCCGCCGCTTCCCCGGGCTGGCCGCATTCCAGCGTGATCGCCGGGCAGAGATTTGAAAACGCCATCGACTGGGTGGTGGGCGGATTGATGTAATAGACGCCGACCGGCGCGAAGCTTGCGGCGAGGTGGAGGTCTTCCGGGCGCAGGCAATTGACGCAGCCATAGAGCGGGTTGGCGCCGGTGTTGTTGTGCACGTCGATGCTGGCGAAGAGCCCCTCGTCTCGGGCGGCCTCCAGGACCTGCGCGGCCATCCGGTGGTGGGCCGTGTCTCCATGGGCCCATATGCGATTGAAGTCTGGCTCGCCGTCAAGGCGGCGCCGATCGGCCTCCACCGCAGCGACATTGCCGATGAAGATCATCAGACTCCGCCGCGGCGGCGCCTCGGCGAGCATCTCGCAGAGCCGTCGCAGCACCAGAAATCCCGTCGTCTCGTTGCCGTGCAGGAGCGTCGAGATGAAGAGCGGCGGATCCAGTTCGCCGCGCACATGCACGAGGGTCGGGTTCGGGAAGACGCGCCGGATGTCCCTGACGTCGATCCGCGCGATTGCGTCGGGCAGGCTGTCCAGGCGGTCGACCGGCGGCGCCACGAGCCTTCACAACTCCCAGCGGTGCACGGGCGCATTCGTCTCCTGCAGCGCCATGTAGTCCTCGGTCAGCGCCTGGAAATTCTGAACGTTGCAGGCCATGTAACTGCGCTGCCAGGCGGCGCCTGTGCGCCCCGTCCTGACCCGCGGCGCGATCACGCCGTCGAGGTAGCGGGCGAGGTCGCTTTCGGCGACGCACGCATCTGCGAGCGCCGCCCGCGCCTCCGGAATGAGCCGATGGGCGAGGAGGCTCTGCACGTTGCCCGCGCGGCCTTCCCAGACGATTTCAGCGTCGAGCCCGTCTTTGGCGCAGGCGTAGAAATTCCGCCGGGCCTCCTCAAAACTGGTGTTTTTCTCGGGCGGATCATCCCGCCGCGCGAGCGCCAGCATGAGCCCGTGGCAAAGCGCGAGATTCGCAACCGTATCGATGAGCGTCGGGCCGGCCGGCATCACCCGGTGCTCGATCCTGAGATGGGGAACACCGGAAGCGTCGAAGCCGAGGATCGGCCGCACCCAGCGCCAGATCGTCCCGTTCTGCAGGCGCAAATGCGGCAGCTTCTCCGTGCTGTCGCGCAGGGCCGGCAGCAATGAGGGGAAGCTCAGATTTTCGACGAACAGCTCGAGGAAGCTGTGACGCAGATATCCCATGCCGAGCGTCACCCGCGGTATGTTGCGTCCCTCGCGGTCGCGGAAACCGACCACCGCCGTCGCTTGCTCGAAGGCGGGGATGCGGGTCTCGCACCAGAGCGATTTCCCGTAGAGAAACGGAGCGTTCGCCGTCGCGGCCACCAGCGGTCCCGCCGCCAGCACGGCGGCGTTGTAAAATCGCACGCCGTCTTCCTGATTCATCTTTAGATGGGCCTGAAGCGACGTGCACGCCGCCTCGAGCATGATGTGGTCGCAGCGATAGTTCAGCTGGTCATGGCCCTCAATGTCGATGCGAAGCGGTTCGTCGTGTCGACGCGCCATCAACTGCCGGTTCAGCGCGCGGTAGCGATTGCTGTCGGACATCCAGTCGAGCTGCAGCATCTCGTCACGGACCGTCGGCAGGATGCCGATCATGGCTGGACGCACGCCCATCCCCTCGCCGCTCCGTTTGCAGTGCGTCCAGACCTCGGCCAGCGCGGCTTCGGTTCGGGTAAAGGCGTCGTCGCCGAGGACGCAGGGCGGAGCATTGATCTCGACATTGAAGGCCGACAGTTCCTCCACGATATCCTGATGGTCGGTCGCGGCGAGGAAGGCTTCGTTCACCGGGGCGGGCCGGGCGTTTTCGTCCACGAGCCAGGCTTCAAGCTCGAGGCCCACCGTGGTCGCCTCGGAGAAATCGAAGGCGCGCTGGTCGAACCAGGATTTCAGCGTCGCCGTCTCCTTGCGCAGGCGGTCGCGGAACGCGCTGAAATCCGTCTCCTCGAAATCCTCCGACGCGATCTCCTGGCCCATGCTCGCCTCGTTTGCCGAGTGCAAAGCCTAGAGCGGATTTTCTGCGTTTGGAAGCGCGGCGTCACGGCTCGCCCCGACGGCTTTGACGTCGCTGCGCGTCGCCTTTATCGAACCAGGCGCGCAATGGGCTGGGCGGGCGGATGTCGGAACCGGTGAAAATCAGAACGGCGGGCGCCGCCGACGCGGCGGCCTGGGACGCGTATGTTCGCGCCGCGCCCTCTGCGACGTTCTTCCACCGTTTCGGCTGGTCGCGGGTCGCCAAAGAGGCCTATGGCTACGACGCCTGTTACCTGATGGCCGAGCGCGGCGGCGCGCTATGCGGGGTTCTGCCGCTGATCGACGTCAGGAGCCCATTGATGGGCCGCAATCTCATCTCGACGGCGTTCACGGTCGGCGGCGGGATCGCGGCGGACGACGCGCAGTCGGTTTCCGCGCTCGCCGAAGCCGCCCTCGTGGAGGGACGCCGGCGCGGCGTCGGTTATGTGGAGCTTCGCGGCGCGCGCGCGGCGGTCGAGGACTGGCTGGTCAAGGATGCGGTTTACGCCGGATTTGAGCGGACTTTCCCGGTCGACGAAAAGGAAAATCTCTCCGCCATACCCCGCCGGCGCCGCGCCGAGGTGCGCAAGGGGCTGAAGGCGCTTGAGGACGGCTCCCTGAAATACGAGTTCGCCCACGACATCGACCGGTTCTACAGTCTCTACGCGCGGGCGGTGCGCGATCTCGGCACGCCGATCTTTCCACGGCGTTTTGCGGACGCGGTCGCCCATGAATTCTGGGACGAGAGCGAAATCCTGACGATCGCATGCCGCCGCGAGCCCGTCCTCGTTCTTTTGACGTTCTACGGCCAGGGAAAGACCATGCCCTATTATTTCGGTGCGAGCCCGAATGCGCGCGCGTTTCGCGCCTATGACCTGGCGATCTGGCTGCAGATGCGACGCGGCATCGATCGGGGCCTTCGGCGTTTTGATTTCGGCCGCAGCAAAATCGGCACGGGCTCGTTCGACTTCAAGTCATTCTGGGGCTTCGAAGCTGAGCCGCTGGAATATCAGTACGCCCTGATCGGCGCGCGCGACGTCCCCAACGTAAGCCCCAACAACCCGAAATTCGCGCGCTTTTCGCAGATGTGGAAACGCCTGCCCATGCCGGTCGCCAATCTCGCCGGGCCGTTTCTCGCGCGCCACCTCGCCTGAGTCACCTTCAGCTTTCCGGGGTTTCGCCGGCGGCCGCCGGCTGCGCCCGCGCCCGCGCCGCGCTTTCTGCCGCGCCGGACGTCTCGGAGACGCGCACCAGCAAAACGCCGGCGACGACAAGCGCAGCGCCCAGGATCCTGACGGGCGTTAGCGGGATTTTCTCCGGAGAAAGGACGCCGAAATGGCTCAGAACCATCCCGACGCCGACCTGTCCGGCCACCAGACAGACGAAATAGGCGCCGGGCCCGATGCGCGGGATGAAAAAGGTCGCCGCCAGAATAATGCCGAAGCTGATCGCGCCCAGCCCGAAGAGGGGGGCGTCCGCCGCGCTCAGTCTGCCGGCCGCCCTAGCGTCGCCGAACAGGAGCCACGCCGCCAAGGCCGTCGCCGCGCCGACGCTGAAAAAGACGGCTGTCGCGAGCAGCGGCGACGACAGCTGCCCGGCGAAACGACCATTCAAAGGGAGATAGACGCCGGCGACGACGCCGATCCCAAGGGCTGCGATAAAATAGAGGTTGGCGTTCACAGCCGGCCTCGCCTCAGATGTAACGCGCGGCGACGACCGCCGCCCGCGAGCCAGCGCCGACGATGCCCATCCATGCGCGAGCGAGCGGGCCGGGACGCGCATCGGCGAGCCCGCTGGCCTCGTCGCGGTGGCTGACCTCGTCCGCCTGGCAAGTCTTGAGAAGGTCGATGAGATCGGCGTTCCCGTCCGTCTCGCGCAGATAGTCGATCTGTTCCTGGTAGTGCTGGTCCACGAAGGTCTCTACGGCCTCGATGGTGAGGTATACCGCCCGCGGCCCGAAGAAGCTCGGTAGCGCGCCGATAAGCCATCCCGCGAGGCGCCAGAGCGGGGTCAGCTTCGAGCGCCGTTCGCCCGGCAAGACCGTCGAGATCCAGTCGAGATGCCGGCGTTCGGTCTCGAGGTGCTTGCCGGCGAACGTCCTCAAGCCGGGATCGCGCGAGATCCTGAGGACGCCCTTGTAGATCCAGACCGCTCCCGTCTCCCCGGCGTGGTCCGTGCGCAAATCGGCGACGACGCGCTGGTCGCATTCGGGGCCGAGCCGGAAGCGGGGGGCGAATGTCGCGACGTCGCGGTCGAAAGCGACGGTGTCAGCTTGCATGGGTGAGGCTCCAGTGGGCGAGGATGTCGAGGGCGGCGATCAATTGCGCCATGTTCACGACGACGCTGAGGCGGTGGCCGGACCTGAAGCGCGCCTCGGCGGCGGTGTCGCCGGCGTTGGCTGCGTCTCGCGCGGCGTTGATGCGCGGCACGAGCACCTGGCGCACGGCGAGGGTTGAAAGCGCGACCGCGCCGAGAACGCCCGCATGGATTGCTGAGCGCGGCGCGGCGGCGAGCGCGGCAAGGCCCGATGTCGCGATCAGGAACACGTAATAGGCGGGGAAAAGGGCGCGCAGAAACCGGCCAGCGGCGTCTTCGTCAAGAACGGTGAACACCTTCGGCGCGACGACGGCCGGGAAAAACACCATCGCGCCGAGAAGCGAGGCGAGGCTGGCGAGAAAAACTACGTGAATAAGAGCTGACATGAACGAAATTACGTTGCTCGCGCGGCGGCCGATCCCTCCAACGCCGCGCTGCGACGCTTTGTACGCGCCGGCGGGGCCCACCCGGGCGCGTCGGGTCAGTTCCGCCTCCACGCGCCGGGGGCGAGCCCGTCGAGGGTCCATTCGCCAATGCGCCAGCGGATGAGGCGCAACGTCGGGTGCCCTGCAGCCGCCGTCATGCGCCGGACTTGCCGGTTGCGCCCCTCGGCGATCGTCAGCTCCAGCCACCGGTCGGGCACGGATTTGCGATACCGCACGGGCGGATCGCGCGGCCATAGCGCGGCCGGCGGATCGATCGCCCGCACCCTTGCGGGTCGCGTCGGCCCGTCCCTCAGCGTCACGCCCCGACGGAGCGCCTCCAGCGCGGCGGGGTCCGGCGCGCCCTCGACCTGGACGAGATAGGTCTTTTTCATCTTATGTTTCGGATCGGCGATCCGCGCCTGCAGCCGCCCGTCGTCGGTGAGGAGGAGCAGTCCCTCGCTGTCCCGGTCCAACCGGCCGGCCGGATAGACGCCCGGCTGATCGATGAAATCCGACAGGGTCGCGCGCGGGCTGTCGGCGTTTGCGCGATCGGAGAACTGGGAGATTACGCCGTAGGGCTTGTTGAACAGGATCAGCATGGTCTGGGTTTAGCCCAAATTCGCGGCTTACCGACCGGCGCGGCCGGGGTGGCCAGCATGGGCGGAAACGGCTTAAGCTGCGTCGACCCCTTGGAGGTCACCCGATGGCGATGGGCGCTGAGGCCATTCCGGCCGACGATCTGGAACGCTGCGCGACGCCTGCTGACGCGGTCGAGCGGCTCGCCGCGCTCTATGACGGGGCGGTGGCGGCGGTCGCCGAGCGCTTTGACGCCTTCGCCGACGGATCTCTCGAGATCGGGCAGGGCGACGCGCCGACATATCCCTACCTGCTTGTCGAGGTCCCCGCCGAACAGGCGACGCAGACAAGCAACCTGACCCTCGGCGGAACGGCGGAAATGAGCCGGCACGGCGTCAGCGTCACGCAGCCGTCGCTTTTCCGGCACTACCTCCTGGACGAGCTCACCGACGTCGCGAACCGGTTCTCCGCCGAAATCTCCGTCGGCCGATCGCGCGCGCCCATCCCGCTCAATTTCGCGCTGGAGGCCGCGACGGCGCGCCTCGCCCCGGAGCGGCGCGACGAGATCCCGTTCCATTTTCACACCCCCAATCTCGTCGCGACGAATGACGACATTGTCGACGGCAAGCTGATCCTCAACCGCGACGGGCCGTTGCCGCTCTCGCTCTTCACAGCTGAGCGCATCGATTATTCGCTCCACCGCATTCGGCACTACACGGCGACGACGCCCCGGCACTATCAGAATTTCATTCTGTTCTCGATTTACCAGCGCTATGTCGACGAGTTCGTCGATTACGCCCTCGCCGAGGTCGAGGCGGGGCGCGCCGACGCCCTCGTCGAACCGGGTGACAGGGTCACGCGAAAGGGGGCCCCGCCTTCCGCCCCGCCGATCGAAAAGCCGCCGCAGATGCCGGCCTATCACCTCGTCCGCCCACGCCATAATGGCGTCACGCTGGTCAATATCGGCGTCGGACCGTCCAACGCCAAGACGATCACAGACCATCTCGCAGTGCTTCGTCCCCATGTCTGGCTTATGATCGGCCATTGCGGCGGCCTCAGGCGGACGCAGCGGCTTGGCGACTATGTTCTCGCCCACGCCTATTTGCGCGACGACAATGTCCTCGACGGGGTTCTGCCCCCGTCAATCCCGCTTCCGACGATTGCGGAGGTGCAGCTTGCGCTGACGCGCGCTGTGGAGGAGGAGACGGGCGTCGCGCGCGGCCAGTTGAAGGAGCGGCTGAGGACCGGGACGGTCGTGACCACCGGCGACCGGAACTGGGAGCTGCGCTTCGACCAGATCGCGGTTCGGCTCAACCAGTCGCGCGCCATTGCGATCGACATGGAATCGGCGACGATCGCCGCCAACGGCTATCGCTACCGCATCCCCTACGGAACGCTGCTCTGCGTTTCCGACCGTCCGATCCATGGCGAGATCAAGCTGCCGGGCATGGCCGACGCCTTCTACCAGGAGAGCGTGAGCCAGCACCTCGCCATCGGCGTGCGCGCCGTCGACGCCCTGCGCGAGGAGGCCGCCGACGGCACGCTCCATTCGCGCAAGCTCAGGAGTTTCGACGAACCGTTCCTGCGCTGACGGGACGTCGCTTGCCCGCGTCAATGCGACGGGGCCTTTCGCGCCGTCAAGGCCGCGCCTATGATCGGCGGCGCAAGGATCACCAAGCCGACAACAATCGGGGATAGCTCTATGAAAACCTGGTCACGCGCGCTCGCTTTCGCGCTAGTCGCCGTCGCGCCTATCGCCTGCGCGCCGTCTACGGACGAAGCCGCGCGCGAGGAGACGCCGGCTGCGGCCTTTGAAGCGCAACAACCCGGTGCGAAGCCAGCGCGGGCGCTTGAGGATTATGCGCCCGCCGGGTGGCCTGCGAAGACGCTGCCGGAAATCGCCGCCGCCCTTCAGTCCGGCGCTGTGACGGCCGAGGAGCTGACGCAGGCCTATCTTGACCGCATCGCGGCGGTGGACCGGTCCGGACCGGCGCTGCAGAGCGTCCTCGCGCTCAATCCGAACGCCCTTAAAGACGCGCGCGCCGCCGACGCGCGCCGCGCGGCGGGCGAAGACATCGGCCCTCTCCACGGGGTTCCTGTTCTGCTCAAGGACAATGTCGAATCGGCGGACCCCGTGGCGACGACAGCGGGCGCGCTGGCGCTGAAAGACAACGTCACCGGCCGGGATGCGCCGCTTGTCGCGGGCCTGCGCGACGCGGGAGCGATTATTCTCGGTAAGACGAATTTAAGTCAGTGGGCGAATTTCCGCTCCAATTCGTCGATGAGCGGCTGGTCGGCGCTCGGCGGCCAGGTGCGCAATCCCCACATGCTCGACCGCAACCCGTGCGGATCGAGCTCGGGCTCGGGCGCGGCGATGGCGGCCTCGCTCGCCGCCGGAACCGTGGGTACGGAAACCAACGGCTCGATCATCTGCCCGGCCAACGCCAACGGGGTCGTCGGCTTCAAGCCGACCGTCGGGCTCGTTTCGCAGCAATATATCGTCCCGATCTCTTCTTCCCAGGATACGGCGGGCCCGATGACCAAGACCGTGCGCGGCGCGGCGATGATGTTGAACGCCATGGCGACAGGGGAGGCGAAGGCGAACTATGTCGCGGGACTCGACGCCGGCGCGCTCGACGGCGCGCGGATCGGCGTCGCGCGCTTCGCGGAAGGCGCAAACGCCGACGTCGTCGCGCTTTTCAACGCGGCGCTCGAAGACCTGGAGGCCGCCGGCGCGACGCTGGTCGAGATCGAGGAATTCGAACCTGACACGGAAGATTTCTGGCGCAAGTCGGGCGTCGTCACGCAGACTGAATTCAAGGCCGGGTTGAACGCCTATCTCGCCGAGACCGCCCCCGCGGTCGAGACGCGCACGCTCGCAGACCTCATCGCCTTCAATGAGGCGAATGCGGACATAGAGCTCGCACTCTTCGACCAGAGCCGATTTGTCGAAAGCCAGGCGCGGAACGGCCTCGACGATCCCGACTATGTCGCCGCGCGCGCCGACATACAGGCCGCGGCCGGCGCGAACGGGATCGATAATCTCCTCGCCGAAAACGATGTCGACATTCTCGTCTCGCCCTCGGGCGTTGTCGCCAGCCGCGTCGACCCGATCAACGGCGACGTCTGGCCGGAATGGGCGGGCGCCGGCTGGATGGCGGCGATCGCAGGCTATCCGCATCTGAGCGTACCCATGGGAACGGTCCACGCCATGCCGGTCGGGCTCTCCTTCATCGGCGCGAAAGACGATGACGCCGCGGTTCTCTCCTTGGGCTACGCCTATGAGCAGCGCACGAACCATCGCTCAGAGCCGCAATATCTGAATTCCGCCGAGGACCGCCCGGAAATCGCCGCCGCCATGGCCGGTCGCTACGCCAACTAAGTCTCGCCCAGGGTTATCAATGAGGGGGGCGCGCGGCGCCATGGCATGGATCTTTCTTCTCTTGGCAATCGTCTTTGAAATCGCCGGCACGGCGCTTCTGAAGCTCTCCGACGGTTTCGCCCGGCCATTGTTCGGCGTCGCGGCGATGGTCTCCTACACCAGCTCGTTCTGGTTCTTGGCGCCGGCGTTGAAGACCATCCCGGTGGGCGTCGCCTATGCGATCTGGGCGGGCGTGGGCATCCTCGCCGCGGCGGTCATCGGCTGGCTTTTCTTCGAGCAGCGCCTCGCGGCGGCCCAGTATTCCTTTATCCTCCTGATACTGATCGGCGCGATCGGGCTGCGCCTGACGACCGCCGGCGCCTAGGCGCGCGGCGCGACGCGCATGGCGACGTCGGCGGACGGCTGGATCGTGATGCGCATGACGGGGGCCGGTTTTTCCGAGCCCGCGAAGGAAAAGCGCAATCGCTTCAGGAATTCGGCCATGACGATCACCATTTCCTGCATGCCGAAGCTGGCGCCGATGCAGACCCGCGGACCGATGCCAAAGGGAATGAAGGCGCAGCGATGGATCGCGGCGCCGTCTTCGCCGAGGAAACGTGCGGGATCGAAGACGTCCGGATCGCGCCAGAGTCTGCGGTGGCGGTGGAGCACCCATGTCGACGCGACGAGTTCGGCCCCCGCCGGAACATCGCGCCCCGCGACCCGGTCCGGGCCGATCGCCGTGCGCGCGACGAGGGGCGCCGCCGGATAGAGCCGCAGCGTCTCCTTGATGACGGCGACGCAATAGGGAAGGACGCCGGCCCAATCCTCGGGCGGCGCAGCGTTCATGTCGAGGGCGTCGATTTCGGCCTCGACGCGCGCGCGCGCGCCGGGCTCTTCGCTCAGAAGATAGAACAACCAGGTCAGTGTCCGCGCCGTTGTCTCGTGGCCGGCGCTGAGGAAGGTGAGGAGATTGTCGACGACGTCCTCGTCCGAAAGCGGGGCCCCGTCCTCGGCGCCTGTTTGCAGGAGGAGCGTCAGGAAATCCGCGGGCGGCGTTCCGCCGCCTTCAATAAGCGACCGCCGCGTTTCGGCGACGGCGCGCACCTGGCTCCGCAATTCTTCAACGACGCGCATGGCTTCGCCGCGACCGATCCGGGGGACCCATCTCGGCGCGCCGACGAGATCAAACGGATGCGGCGTTCCTGCAACGGCGAAGAGGCGATCGATATTGCGGGTGAAACGGACCACGTCGAGGTCGGTGTCTTCGAACAGGCATGCAAGCAGGATGTGCAGCGTCAGCCGGCTCGTCTCGTCCGACATCTCGATGGTCGCGCCGTCCGTCTGCGCCAGTTCTTCGGCGCGCGCGCGCGCAACCGCCCGCATGGGCGCGGCGAAGCCCTCGACGCGGCGCGGCGTGAAGACCGGCGTCAGCGCCTTGCGCGTTCGCTTCCACTTATCGCCCTCGGCGGTGAGAAGGCCCTCGCGCAGGATGGGCTCGAAGATGGCCCGGCGGATTTCCGTCAGCGCGTAATTTTCCGCATTGGCGACGAGAAAGCGCCGAATCCCTTCCGGGTCATGGACAAGCATGTAGCGGCGCCCGAAGAGGCGGCCCGCTTCCACCGCCTCCCTGAAATTGCGTTCGGTCCAGATTTCGAGCGGGTTCGTCGTCATGATGCGGAAGTAGCGCCAGTATCCCTGAAGCGAGGGGCGGGCGTTTTCCGGAACGACGCGGGGTCGCGGCGCGGGCGGTGCGTAGGCCGTTTGCGTCATGCGCGCGGGCGTCCTTTTCTTCCTCGGCGTTGATATGGCGCTGGACGGCGCGCGCTCAAGGCGCGGCCGCCGGCCGCGCGGCGGCGCTTTCCCTTTTGGTCAACACGCCGCTCGCTTCGCGCCGTCCTCTGCGGCCCATGCGCCGAGGATCGCGCGCAGCACGCCCGCCAGGGCGATCGGCTGATCGAGCATCAGGTGGTGGCCCGCATGGGGCAGACCGACGATCGGGAACGGCGCGGCGCCCAGCTCGCGCACGCATTCGCGCACATAGGCGGCGCAATCCGCGTCGAAGAGCCTGCTTTCCTCGCCATAGACGATGGCCTTTCGGCCCGGCGCGCCGGCGAGGCGTCGCCCCATCTCGTAAAGGCGATCGCGGCCGTCCTCCTCGCGCAGCAAAACGCCGGGGTCGAATTTCCAGGTCCAGCCGTCGTCCGTCTCCTTGAGGGAATGAAACGCCATGTAATCGAAAAGGTAGGGCTCGCGGACCGGTTGGGGCGGGGAGAGGACGAAACGCGCCTTCGCGGTCTCGTAGTCCGGGTAGACCCGGTTGGGTCTGGGATCGCGCCTCGGCTCGCGGCGCGGGTGCGCTTCGAACCACCGGTCGAGGCGCTCCGGGCGCATCGCGAAGGTGTCCGCGATCAGGAGACCGGCGTAACGCTCCGCGTGTTGCTCGATCGCCGAGAGCGCGATCGCGCCGCCGAAGCTGTGGGCGATGATGACGGGTTTTTCCGGGCCGTCGAACAGTCCGAAGGCCTCGGTGACGGCGTTCAGTTCGTCGATCCGGTCTTCAAAGCCGTAGCGCGGCCGGCGGCCGGAATCGCCCATGCCGGATAGATCATAGGCGACGACATGGTGGTCCGCAGCCAGGAAGGGCGCGATGAAGGCGAAGCAATGGGCGTGGGCCAGAAAGCCGTGGAGCATGACGAGGCCTGGCTTTTCCGGGTCGCCCCATTCGAAAGCGTGAATTTCCGCCCCCGCCGCCTCGACGCGCCTCTCGCGCCGCGGGACCGCCATTGCCGAGCGAAACCAGTCGGGCGGTTCAAGATCGGTGTGGGGAGGGTCAAGGAACTTTGTCGTCTCGGTCATCTCTGCGCCACCGGTCGCGCCGAAGCGGGCCATGGAATGCTGCGTTGCAATATAGCGCGTTTGCGTGCGCAGGGAACCGCGCCGTGCAGTTCTTTGTCTGGTGGTCGGCTTCGCCCGGCTGTTCGTCGCGAATTGGCGGGTCCAAAAGGAGATCGATCTGCGCAAGGCGCAACTCGACGATGTGATGAACTGGCCGAACGGACCCAAGGACGGTCTCGATCTCGATAGGCTGAAAAAGGCGTACTTCGCCGCTAGGCAGGCGCACTCGGACGCCAACCAGAACAGCGTCGCGCTGACCCGCGCCACGCATATCGTCATGGAGCCGATCATCATGTTCCTGATAGTCTGCACGGCGTTTCTGCTCTTTCGCTGAGCGACGAACACCGGGTCGGAAACTTGGAAGCGCTTCGCGCCGTCGTCACGCTTCGGTGACGTTTTCCCAGAAGCGCCTGGCTTTCTCGAAAAAGCCGCGCGATTGCGGGCACGCGGCCTCGCCGCCGCCGGCCTCGCAGAATTGCCTGAGCAGCGCCTTTTGCTCCGACGACAGCCCCGTCGGGGTTTCAACGCCGATCTCCACATAGAGATCGCCGCGGCGCTTCTGGTTGAGGACGGTCATGCCCTTGCCTTTGACGCGGAAGCGCTTGCCGGTCTGGGCGCCTTCGGGTACGGAGATTTTCACGCGGCCGCCGTCGATCGTCGGGGCCTCGAAGTCGCCGCCAAGCGCCGCTGTCGTCATCGGGATCGGCATGACGCAGTAAAGATCGGGGCCGTCGCGCTCGAACAGATCGTGCTCCTCGACCCGGACGAAAATATAGAGATCGCCCTCCGGACCGCCGCGCGGTCCCGCTTCGCCTTCGCCGGCGAGGCGGATGCGCGTGCCGTTCTCGATGCCGGCCGGGATTTCAACGGAAAGGCGGCGTTCACGGCGCACCCGTCCCTGGCCGCCGCAATCCGTGCACGGATCGGAAATCACCCGCCCCTCGCCGCCGCATTGCGGGCAGGTGCGCTCAATGGTGAAAAATCCCTGCTGCATGCGAACGCGCCCCGCGCCCTTGCATGTTCCGCAATGGGTGGGGCCCGAGCCCGGTTTCGCGCCGGAGCCCTCGCAGGTCTCGCAGGCGACGGAGCCGGGCACGCTGATCTCCGCCTTCTTGCCGGCGAAGGCCTCCTCCAGCGTGACGTCCATCTGGTATTTCAGGTCGGCGCCGCGCCCGGGCCCCTGACGGCGGGCCCGCCCGCCCATGAATTCGCCGAAGATGTCGTCGAACACGTCGGAAAAAGAGGCGGCGTCAAAGCCGCCGAAGCCGCCGCCGGCCCCGTTCATGACGCCATTCTTGAACGCTTCGTGGCCGAAGCGATCATAGGCCGCCCGCTTTTGCGGGTCGGAGAGAACCTCGTAGGCCTCGTTGATTTCCTTGAACTTTTGTTCCGCGGACGGATCGCCGTGATTGCGATCCGGGTGATACTTCATCGCGCCCTTACGAAAGGCCGACTTGATCGCCGAATCGTCGGCGCCGCGGTCGACCCCCAGCGTCGCATAGAAATCCTGCGCCATACAGCTCCCGTCGCCCCCGCTGACCGGTGACCGGTGAAATGGCGAACGTCCGGAACGCTTCAGCCGCGGGCCGAGCTAGCCGCCATTCGCCATTCACGCTTCACCAATCTAGTCTTTCTTGTCGCCGTCGACTTCCTCGAAGTCGGCGTCGACGACGTCGTCATCCGCGCCGCCTTCCGCTGCGCCGGCGGCCGGTTCCTCGCCGCCCGGCTCGACGCCCGCCTTGTACATCGCCTCGCCAAGTTTCATTGAGGCCTGAAGCACCGCCTGTTGTCCGGCGTTAAGCTCCTCAACGCCCGCATCCTCCTTGGCGAGGGTTTCCTTCAGGGATGCGACCGCGTCCTCGATCGCTTTCTTGTCGTCCTCGGAGATCTTGTCGCCGTGTTCGGAGAGCGCGTTCTCGGTCTGGTGCACGGCGGCCTCGGCCTGGTTGCGCGCCTCGACGGCGGCGCGGCGCTCCTTG
>CAZBOC010000038.1:0-14765 GCA_964493225.1 uncultured Caulobacterales bacterium
GGTTCAGGCGGGGGGCGCGAACGTCTTTTCCGTCTACGAGGAAGCCGGGCAGGCTCCGCCACCGCCGCCGCCGCTGCCGCCGGCGCCGCCGCCCACCAACGCGCCGACGCAGGCGCCCCCGCCCGCACCCGCGCCAGCGCCGAACCCTGCTCCAGCGCCGAACCCTGCTCCAGCGCCGAGCCCGACGCCGGCCCCCGCGCCCTCCCCGGCGCCGCGCGGCGCCGTCACGGTGACCGTTTCGGGGGGCGCGGGCGGCGGCGCGTTTCCGGTCGGCGCGCAAATCGTCATCCGCGCCGACGACCCGCGCGTCGGCGAGACGTTCGCGGGCTGGACAGGCGACGTCTCGGCGCTTGAGGATCCGGCCTCGCCGGTCACGATCCTCACGGTTCCTGACGCCGCCGTCGGCGTCGCCGCGACTTACGAGCCGACAAGCATGGCGGTCTCCCTTTTCAGTTCGACGACTGACGCGAATTCGCGCGGCGCGACCATCGCCGGCGTGATTTCAAATCCCGCGGGCGGCCCCGTCCGCTATGACGTCATCGGCCCGGACGGCGCGAAAACGGCGAGCGGCCTCACCGCCTCGGTGAACCCGCAGACCGGCGCTTTCGCAGCGCGCATTTTTGAAGACGCGCTCCCGGCGGAAGGTCCCGTCACGGTCGCCGTCACCGGTCCGAGCGCCAGCGGCGACGCGAGCGCCGTCGTCAATTTCACCGTCAATCCCGAAACAGATGAAATAGCCCAGCTCGTCTCCCGGATCACCTACGGTCCATCGCCCTCGAGCCTTGCGCGGGTCCGTCAGATCGGCTTCGACGCCTATCTGGACGAGCAACTGAACCCTGCCGGCGTGGACGACGCGGCCTTCCGCAATTTGAACGCTGACGACCTGTTCGACTACCGGGAGGGGCACGGGAAGAACGAGTTGCGCCGTATGACGATCGCTTATGCTGCGTATACCGAACGTCAGCTTCAGGAGCGCCTTGCAAACTTCTGGGAGAATCATTTCTACACCAACCCTGACAAAGCGAACGCAGATCATGCCGAAAGCGTCGAGAAGGCCGCTTTCCGGGCCAACGCTCTCGGGCGGTTCCGCGATCTCCTTGAGATCAGCGCCAAGAGCCCTGCGATGATGGCGTTTCTCGACAATCGGGACAGTCGCGAGGGCAGCATCAACGAGAACTATGCCCGCGAACTGCTTGAGTTGCATACGGTCAGCGTCAACTCCTCCTATTCGGAGGATGACATTATCGAGGTCGCGAAGATCCTGACGGGCTGGGGCCTCGAGACGACCAATCCGAACCGCCCGAACGGCGTTCGTCAAACGCATGCGTTCGTATTCGAGCCCGACCGCCACGACACGAGCGACAAGACGATCTCGTTTCTGAATACGACGATTGAAGGAATTTCCGGTCCGGCCGGAATTCAGGAGGGCGAAGAACTTCTCGACTTGCTCGCGGCCCATCCGGATACGGCCGCTTTCATCTGCGAGAAGCTGATCGCCTATTTCGTCTCGGACAATCCTCTCGGCGCGCTTGCCGATCAGTGTGCGGCGCGCTTCCTCGCGACCGACGGGAATATCAGATCCGTTGTCGAACTGATTCTGAAATCCGACGATTTCCGTCGCAACCCCGCCAATCACCACTCGAAATACAAGACGCCGCTTGAATATATCGTCTCCCTCATTCGCGCCTTCGAGCTCGCGCCGGAGGCGGGCGAGTTCGAGAACTCAATGCGCACGCTGGCCTGGGAAATGTCCATAAGCGGATACGACATGTACGATTTCTCCGCGCCCACCGGCCTTCCGGAAGCCGCCGGCGCGTGGGTCGGCGCGGCCTCGGTCGTGCGCCGGACCGGCCTTGGCGTGCGCGCGATGCGCGGGGCCATGGCGCGGCTCGACATCGACCACCGCGCGATCCTCGACGCCGCGCCCGCCGCAACGGCAGAAGGCGTCGCCGCCCTGATTTGCGACCGGGCGATGCTGAACCGCTGCACGCGGCGCGAATTCGAGGAAATGGTCGCCGCCGTTTATGGCGACGACGACACGTTCGATCCCTCCGGAAACGTCCGCAATCCTGTTTCGCGCGCGCTCCAGGTCATGGCCGCGTCGCAAAGCTTCGGTCTGCAATAGAAAGGGCCATCAGATGACTGACAGAAGGCAAGCCTTGAAAGCGCTTTTCGGCGGCGGCGCGGCCCTCGCCGCCTGCGGCGCCTCCCCCCTGCAGCTCAAATTCGCAAGCCCCTCGGCGCGGGCGGCGACGCCGGGACGCACGCTCGTCAAGGTCTTCATGCGCGGCGGCGCGGACGGGCTCAATCTGTTCCCGCCGTATACGGAGAGCGATTATTACGCGATGCGGCCGAATCTCGCCGTGCCGGCGCCGAACGGATCCGATCCGAACGCGGCCCTGCGGCTGACGAACGCCTTCGGCGCGCACCCGACGCTCGCGCCCCTGAAGGAGATCTGGGACAACGGTGATCTCGCGGTCGCGCCCGCGACGCACTTTCCAGGCGCAGGCCGATCGCATTTTGACAATCAGTTCTGGGTCGAACTCGGTTACATCGGATCGGGCGCGTCGGGATATTTCGGTCGCTACCTCGAACAGAACCCGCCAACGGGACTTTTCCAGGCGGTCGTCGCCGGTCGCAACAGCGCGACGACTTCGATGCGCGGGTCCGTGCCCGTCACCGCGATCAAGCAGGGCCGCGACTTCCAGATCCGCGATCCGCTCTGGTGCGAGGGCCAGGACTGCGCGAACAATGATTTCCATACGATGCTCCAGCGGCTTTATGAAGAACCGCCTGAAGCCGCCTCCGCGACGGAGACCATCGCCTATGTCAGCGGACGGGACATGTCGGAAAAGCTCAGCCTGTTTGAAAGTCTCGACAAGGACTATACGCCCGACGCAGGCGGTCTCGACTATTCACGCAGCGATTTCGGCGAAGGGCTGAGGCTGGCGGCGCAACTGATCAAGGCGGGCGTCGGCCTCGAGGTCGTCGCGACCGACTGGAACGTCGGCTGGGATACGCATGCGAACCAGCTTCCGGGCGGAATCTCGCACGGCGATTTCAATTTCAACTTCCACCGCAGAATCAATGAGGGCGCGAACGACATTCTCACCTTCTACCGCGACATTGGCGCACAGAAGAACGACGTCGCCATGGTCTTCGGATCGGAATTCGGACGCACGGCGGAGCAGAACGGCAGCCGCGGCACCGATCACGGCTACGCGGCGGCGTGGTGGGTGATTTCGGGGGCCGTGAACGGCGGTTTCCACGGCGCCTGGCCGGGGCTCGCCGAACAGCAGCTCCATGACGGGCGTTTCCTCGATTTCTCGATCGACTACCGCGACATCCTGGGCGAGGCGCTTACGCGCTTCCTCGGCGCGCCGGACGCGCAGCTCGGCCGGATCTTTCCGAACCACCAGTTTGCGAATCAGGGGATTTTCAATTCCGGTTCCGTATAGCGATTGCGCCCGCAGGATGGTTAACGAAGCATTATCATCCGGCGGTTCAGTATGGCCCTCATGGCGAGCGAGACCCTCCGATCTGTGAACATCGGCCGTCTGTCGACCCCCGGCCGACGGCTGATTGAAAACGCGTGGCGCGACATTGGCGCAGCCGCCGACGCGATTGCGCGGGCGGCTGCCGGCGAGGCCTCGCTGCGCGTGCGGGCGGACGCGCTCGGCGAGGTCGCGGCGGACATGGCCGCCGACGGGCCTGCGCGCGCCTGTCTCGTCCTGCCGGCCGATGTCGCGCTCACCCAGCGGTTCATGATCCCCCGGGCCGGAGCGAAACACCTCGCCGGCATCGTTCAGAACAAGATCCGTCAACTGACGCCTTTCGAGCCTGACGAAGTGTGCGCCGGCTGGCGGCGCGCGCCGGGCGGAAAAGGAGACCTGGCGGTCGACCTCGTCGTCGCACCGAGGCAGGCTTGCGAGGCCGCGCTGTCAGCCGCCCGGGCGCGCAATCTCGTCGTCGACCGTCTCGAGGCGGAAGGCGCCCCGGGCGTCGACATTCTTCCCGCCCCGGAACGCGGGAAAGCGCCCGCGGGGCGCCGCACGCGCCGTCTGGTTCGCGCCAATCTCTTTTTGCTCGCGGCCCTCGGCGTCGTCGTTTTCGGCGGCGGCGGGCTGCGCTACGCAACTGCGAGCCTGCGCGCCGCGCACGCGGCGGAGCGCGCCGACGCGGTGATCAGCGCGCGGCGCGAAGCGCAGCGCATCGCGGCGGGTTCGGCCGATCTTCAGGCGGTCGCCGCCGGGGCGCCGGACATCGCGCGCCTTCTGAACGCGCTCGCCGGGGCGCTGGACGACGGGGCCTATCTCGACCGCGCAGCCGTCGACCGTGAGGAGATCCTCATTGAGGGCTTCTCCGATAACGCCGCAGACGTTCTCTTCGCGGTCGACGAATCGCCGTTCTTCCGGGACGCCGCCTTCCAGTCCGCCATCAAACGAAACCCGGAGACGGGCAGGGAACGCTTCCAGATCCGCGCCGAACTGGAGCGTGCGCCATGACCTCGGCGCGTCGTGGCTTTATCTGGATCGCCGCGATTGCGGGCTTCGGGCTCGTCGCGTCTTTCAGCGCCGCCTCAGCCCTATGGCGCGCGGGCGCCGAGGCGGCGGGAAGGGCCGAGCGTCACAGGTTTCTCGCCGAAAACCGGGAGACCGCGCTGGCAAGCCTCGACGAATGGCGCGCTTACGCCGCGCGACTGCAAGCGGGGGCGATCGCGGCGGCCTCTCCCGCCCAGGCCGAAGCTCTCCTGCGCGAAGAAATCGCAGAGCGCGCCCGGGCCGCCGGCGCGACGCTTTCCTCCGTGCAGAACCGGCTCGGCGAGCGCGGCGATCCAGCCAATCGCCTCCGACTGCGGATCGTTTTGACGGCGCCGCAGCCGAGCCTCCCCGACGTCCTCGCCGCAATCCGCGGCGCGGCGCCGATGGTCGTG
Source organism: uncultured Caulobacterales bacterium (assembly GCA_964493225.1). Lineage (GTDB taxonomy): Bacteria > Pseudomonadota > Alphaproteobacteria > Caulobacterales > Parvularculaceae > JAJFFW01. Next base: position 4,934 of record CAZBOC010000038.1, read on the forward strand.
ATCGACGCAAGCGAGGTCCGTCTCGCAGGCGGGATCAGGCGGCCGGGTTCGGCGGCGGCGTCGACGCAGGAGCCGCTCGAGCTTTCCCTCGACGTCTCCGCCGTCTGGAAGGAGCCTGTCGGCGATGGCCAATCTCTTTGACCGGTTCTCGCCCGCCGAAATCGCGCTCGCGGGGACGGCCGGCGCGCTGGTCCTTATCAACGCCGCGCTCCTCGGCGCCCTGATCGATCGCGACGGGCTCTCCCCCGCCGCAATGCGCCTCGCGCCGCCGGCCGCGGGTTTCGACGCGAACCCGGCCGACATCTCCGCCCTTGCCGACCGACCGCTCTTTTCGGCGTCGCGCCGCCCGTCGCCGCCGCCGGCTACGGCGTCCGCCGCGCCTCGAGCGCCCGCCTCGCGCGCATGCCGCCTGACTCCGTAGGGCACGCGCATTTCCGCGAGCGGCCGCAGCGTGGTAATGGAAAGCGCCGAGGGGCCGGTCGTCATTCGCGAGGGCGAGACCCGCCATGGCGTCAAGGTCATTCGCGTCGGGACCGATGAAGTCGAACTCGAGGCGAACGGCGCGCGCCGCACCGTCGATCTTGCGCCCAATTAGCCGTTAAGGCTTCGTTAACCATTCCTAACGGAGACTCGCCCGCAGAATCGCTGTTTTTTCAAGCCCTAAGATCCGGGGCCGATGGCGCGCGCGCCGGGACTGGCGGTCTTCTGGCGTTGAGGTATGGATAATTTGGCCGATCTTCCGCGAATTTGGCTTCGGGCCGGCGCTGCGAGCCTTGCGGCGCTCGCCGCAGGCTGCGCATCTGTTGATCCGTTTACGGATGAAGAAGCGTTCCTCGCGCGGCTCGAAAAATACCCGACGCTCAAGGAGGGGGCGGAGCGCCCGGGCGAAGACGCGGCCGCCGACGGCGCCGTCGAACAGACCTCGCTCGCCGGCCCCGCACGGTTTACACCGCAAGCCCAGATCTTCCGCGGCCGGACGCCGGCGTCGCGCGCGTCAGGCTCCGGGATCGATGCGGACAGCCTCGTTCTCAATTTCAACTCGGCCTCGATCGAGCAGGCCGCCTCGCTCATCCTCGGCGATTTTCTCGGTGCGGCCTATGAGATCCACCCGGGCGTCAGCGGCGTGATCAACCTGCGCAGCGCCGGCCCTCTCGAGGCGGAAGCGGCCCTGCGCGCGTTCGAAACCGTTCTCCGGCAGAACAAGGCCGCCCTCGTCATGGACGGCGATCTCTACAGGATCGTCCCCGAACAACTCGCCCTCGGCTACGCCGCCGCGCCCCAGATCGGCTCCGGACGCCCGCTGCGACCCGGTTATGCGGTGCAGATCGCGCCGCTCGAATTTGTCACGGCCGCGGAGATGGCGGAAATCCTGAAGCCGCTCGCGGCCCCCGATTCGGTCATTCGCATCGACACGCAGCGCAATCTGCTGCTCCTCGCCGGATCGAGCCGAGAGCTCAATCTCTGGCTGGAGACGATCCGCACCTTCGACATCGACTGGTTCGCCGGCAAATCAGTGGGCGTCTTTCCCCTGAAGCAGGTTGCGGCGGCGCAGCTCGTCAAAGAGCTCGAGGCGATTTTCCAGACCGCGAATGCAAGCCCGAACCAGACGATCCGGTTTTTGCCGATCGAGCGGACGAATTCGGTCATGGCGATCACCCGCGCCGCGCCGCTACTTGAAAAGGTTCGCGACTGGACAGCGCGGCTCGACGCCGACTCGGGCGCGTCGCGGCGGCTGCGGGTCTATGCGATGAAAAACGCCAAGGCCTCGGACGTCGCGCCGCTGCTGCAGGAGATCTTCGATGCGCCTGCGGAAAACATTTCGCGGGCGCCGGTCGTCGTGCCGGGCGAAAGCACGGCGACCATCGACAGCGAAGGCCTGCTTCAGGTTTCCACCGAGACGGGCGCCGCCCGCACCGACGCGCGCCGCCCCTCCTCGGCGCCCGCAGACACGCTGCGGATCATTCCCGACGACGCGGCGAACACGCTATTGATGCTGGCGAGCCAGGAAGAATATGCGCGCATAGAAGAGGCGTTGCGCAAGCTCGACGTCGCGCCGCTTCAGGTCCTCGTCGAAGCGACGATCGTCGAAGTGATGATTACGGACGAACTGCGCTACGGCGTTCAGTATTTCCTCGAGGGCACGCTCGCGCAGGAGGAGGCCGTCGCAACCCTGTCGAGCGCCGCAAGCAGCGTGATCGCACCGACGTTCCCGGGTTTCTCCCTCGTCCTCGGCGAGCCGTCGAAGATCATACTCGACGCGCTCGAGGGGATCACCAACCTCAACGTCATCTCCTCGCCCAATCTCATGGTGCTGGACAACCAGACCGCGCGCCTCGTCGTCGGCGATCAGATACCCGTCACCGTACAGAACGTCACCAACGGCTTCACGACAGGCGACGCCGAACCCGTCATTTTCAATTCGATCGAATTCCGTGACACCGGGGTGATTTTTGAAGTCACCCCGCGCATTTCAAGCGACGGCTCCGTCACGCTCGACATCTTGCAGGAAGTCTCCAATGTCCGGGCGACTTCGAACCCGACCCTGACGCCAACGATCAGCCAACGACGCATCGACAGCTCCGTCGTCGTCCAGTCCGGCCAGACCATCGTGCTTGGCGGGCTCTTCTCCGACCGCGAAACGCGCAGCCGATCGGGCCTGCCGATCCTGTCGCGGGCGCCGCTGTTCGGCGGGCTCTTTTCGAATACAACGCAGAATGACGAGCGCACGGAACTGGTCGTTCTTATCCAGCCGCGCATCGTCAAGAACGAGGCCGACGCGAAGGCCATCACGCGCGAGTTCCAGGACAGGGTCACGGGCCTGCAACTGCTCTCGCAAACACCGCCGGAGACGGGCTCCGCTCCCGCGCCGGGCGCGTCCCCCGGCATTCCGGCGCCCGCCGCGGTTACCGCGCCGAAAACGACGGCGCAGGCCGCGCCGCCCGCCGCAGGGGCCGCGGCCGCCTCGACCAATCGCGAGAGCGGCGGCGACGGCGATGCGTTGCTCGGCGTTCTCAAGGAGCCGCCGATCACGGCGTCGGTTCTGCCTGCGCTCGGTGCGGCGGACACCGCCAACGGCGCGCGCGACGCCGCCAGCGAGGCGACGGAACCGACGACGCCTACGGACGATATCGGCCTCAGGAGCGTGCTGCCGACGACGCCGGTCCGCCTGCGCGGCGCGTATTTCGTCCAGCTCGGCGCCTTCGAACAGGAAGACGAGGCCCTCGCCCTCGCCCGCGAAGTGAAGTCCAGCGACGTCAATCTCGTCGATCAGCCCGTGAACACGCAACGCTCAGGCGGGCTCTGGCGCACGCTGGCGGGCCCCTATACGGAGGAAAAGGCGCAGTCCCTCTGCGGCGCGCTCGCGCGTCCCTGCGCGGTGATCGCCGAATAGGAGAAAGCGATGCTCGCCGCGACTGAAGAGATTGGAAAGGCGCTGATTTCCGAAGGGCTTCTGGCGGAGGCGGACTGGTCGCGCGCCCACGACCTCGCCGAGCAGTCGAGCCAAAGCATCCCGGTCGTCCTCGACCGGCTTGGACTCGTAGCTCAGGAAGCCTGGGCGAAGACCGCCGCCGCGGCTCTCGGCTGCCGATTTGTCGAACTTGATCGGCATAAAAATCTTCCCGTCACTCACGAAAAGCTCACGCTGGAGTTTCAGCGTGAGCACAAAATCGCGGTCATCGCCGAGAACGACGCGCAGATCGCGATCGCCATGGCCGACCCGGCGGATGGCTACGCCAAACAGGCGGTCGCGCTCGCAACCGGCAGAACGGTCGTCCCCTTCGCAGCGGCCGAGCGGGAGATTGACGCCCTCCTGCGCGGATCGTCGATGGAACATGCGCCGCCTGAACGCGCGGGCGCGCCGCAAGACGACCTCGGCAAGCTCAAAACCCTGGCGAGCGACGCGCCGGTCGTGCGTTTCGTTGATGATCTGATCGCGCTGGCGATGAAGAAACGCGCTTCCGACATTCACCTGGAGCCGTTCGAAAAACGCTTCGCCGCGCGCCTGCGCATCGACGGCGTTCTCGAGCCGACCGAAGCGCCGCCCCTTTCGGCCGCTGCGGCAATCGTCTCGCGCGTCAAGATCCTCGCCGGCCTCGACATCGCCGAGAGGCGCCTCCCGCAGGACGGCCGCATCCGACTGCGCGTTGACGGGCGCGAGATCGACCTGCGCGTCGCCACCAGCCCCTCCCTGCACGGAGAAAGCGTCGTCATGCGGGTGTTGCCCCATGACGCGGCGATCCCGACCTTCGCCGATCTCGGTTTCGACGAAACGGCGGCCCGGACCATGACGCGTCTTTTGTCCGGCAAGCACGGCATGATCGCCGTCACCGGTCCGACCGGGTCGGGCAAGACGACGACTCTTTACGCCGGCCTCGACCTCGTCAATGACGGCAAGCAGAAGATCCTGACGGTCGAGGATCCTGTCGAATACGAGATCGACGGCGTCGTCCAGATGCAGGTCGCGGCCGATATCGGGCGCACTTTCGCTGCGAGCCTGCGCTCCATCCTGCGGCAGGACCCGGACATCGTCATGGTGGGCGAGATGCGGGACGGCGAGACCGCCCATATCGCCGCACAGGCGGCGCTGACCGGTCACCTCGTTCTTTCCACACTGCACACAAACGACGCGCCGAGCGCGGTGACCCGCCTCGAGGACATGGGGCTCGCCCCCTATCTCATCGCGTCCACGCTGCGCGCGAGCCTGTCCCAACGCCTCGTGCGCCGGCTTTGCAAAGACTGCCGCATCCCGATCAAAAGCCCTGCGCAACTTCCCGCCTCGGTTCGCGCGCTGAGCGGCGACGCGGTCGGCTTTTTCCGCGCCGAAGGATGCGCGGCTTGCGACGGGCGCGGCTATGCGGGGCGCGTCGGCGTTTACGAGCTCATGGTCATCGACGAGACGATCGGCCGGCTGATCATCGAGGGCGCAGATGCGAACGCGCTGCGCCGGGCCGCGATCGCGGCGGGCATGCGGCCCCTTGCCGAGGACGCGCTTGTCAAGGCCGCGCGTGGCCTGACGAGTCTCGAGGAAGCCTATCTCGTCAGCGGAGCGGGCGAACATGCGCTTTGAATATGTGGCGATCGAACGGGACGGGCGAAAGGTCAGGGGCTTTGTCGACGCAAGCTCCGTACGCGATGCGATAAATCGGCTTAACGAGGAGGGCCGCATCCCGGTTTCAGCGACGCCGGCGGACGAAGCGGGCGCGTCGCCCTCGCCCGCCGCCGCGCGAGGGCGACTGAAGCGCGCCCGCCTTCCTGCGTTCACCCGCCGCCTCGCGCAGATGACCGCGGCCGGCGTCTCGATCGAAACGGCGCTCGCATCGCTGGAGCGCTCCTCAGCCGAGGATGCGGCGGGCTTTCTCGGCGCTCGGCTGCGCGAAGGCGAAAGCTTCGCCGAGGCGCTGAGGGCCTATGGCGCGCCCTTCGACGGGGTCTTCATCGCCCTCGTGCGCGCAGGCGAAGCCTCCGGCGATCTCGGCCCCCTCCTCGAACGCCTCGCCGGCGCTCTTGAGCGGTCCCGTGACGCCCGTGCGGCGATCGTCTCGGCGCTGATCTATCCGGCGCTCCTTCTGCTCGTGTCGCTCATTGTATTCTCCATCCTGATGCTGTTCGTCGTGCCGCGTTTCGAAACGCTGTTCGCGGACGCGGGCGCGGATTTGCCGCTTGCAACGCAATTCGTCATCGGCGCGGCGCGCGCGATGCAGGCGTTGTGGTGGGCCCCGCTCGTTCTTTTCATCGCAGGCGCAGGCCTTGCGCGCCTGGCGAAACACGATGACGGGCTTCAGTTGCGGCTCGCGGAATGGCGGCTCGCGACGCCGCTCGTCGGGGGACTGATCCGGCAGTTCGAAACCGCGCGGCTGACGCGCACGCTCGGCGCGCTTCTCTCCAACGGCGTGCCGGCCTACGACGCGGTCGCGCTCGCCGCCGAGGCGGTGGAGAACCCCGCCGAGCGACGCCGCGCACGCGACGCCCTCGCCCATGTGCGCCGCGGCGAGCCGCTTTCCGGGGCGTTCGCCGAGGAGGACGTCGGCGACGGCGACTTCATCGAGATCATCCGCGTCGGCGAAACGTCGGGACGGCTCGGCCCCGCTCTGATCCAGGCGGCGGCGATATTTGAAGAAAATTTAACACGCCGGCTTAAGGCGATCGTAGCGATGGTCGAACCAATGATCATCGTGACGCTCGGGCTCCTGATCGGCGGCGTCGTCATTTCGCTTTTCATCGCGATACTGAGCGTCAACGATCTCGCTTACTAAGGAGTGATGCATGCCTGAAGGAACAGCACGAAACCGGCAGAACGGCTTCAGCCTGACCGAACTCCTCGTCGCGCTCGCGATCCTCGCCCTCGTCATGGGCCTCGCCGCGCCGCGGATCATCGGCCAGTTGTCGAAATCGAAGGTCAAGACGGCGCAGATCCAGATCGAACAGTTCGACGCCGCACTTGAGCTCTTTCTTCTGGACACCGGCCGCTATCCGAATAGCATCGAGGGGCTGGACGTCCTGATCAGGAACGTCAGCGACGACCCGTTCTGGTCGGGACCCTACATCAACAAGCGCAAGACGCCGCTCGATCCCTGGGGGCGGTCTTATCAATACGACCCGGCCGGCGCGGCCGGTCCGACCGTCTTTTCCTACGGCGCGGACGGCGAGGAAGGCGGCGAGGGAGAGAACGCCGATGTCTATCCCGGCTAAGCGCGCCGCGCGCGGATACTCCCTACTCGAAGCGATCATCGCGCTCGCGATCGTCGCCGGTCTGGCGTCTCTGGCGGCGGCGTCCCTGGCCCGCCCTCCGGGCGGCGCGGCGGTACGATCGGAGGCGCGCGAAATAGCCTCGGGGCTTGCGCGGGTGCGCGCCCACGCCATCAGCACCGGTCAGATTACGGACTATCGCCTCGATCTTTCGGGGCGGGTGCAGACGATCCTCGATGCGCGCAGGGCGTTGCGCAAGGACATCGACATCCGGGCCACGGTTGCGGAAAGCCAGCGGCGCGGAAACGGCGCGGTTGGCGTGCGCTTCTTCCCGAACGGGTCTTCTTCAGGCGGTGCCATAACCCTGAGCGCCGGGGCCGCGGAAGCCAGCGTCGAGGTCGACTGGATGACCGGCCGCATACGGATAGAAGAGGCTTCCGTTGCCTCGTAACCGCAGCGAATTCGGGTTTTCGCTTCTGGAGGCCGTCGTGGCGCTCGGGATTGCGAGTTTCGCGCTGGTCTCCGCCTATGCGGCGTTCACCGGAGGGCTCGTCAATCTGCGCGCCTCCAAGGAACGCGCGGCGATGGCGCTCCGCGCCGAAGAGGTCGTCGCCGCCGCGCGGGCGGCGCCCGTCGTCGAGGGCGAGAGCGCGGGCGTTTTCCCTGACGGGTATTCATGGCGTCTGAACGCCCGGCCCTACGGGTGGGACGAGACGCCGGAGGGAGCAAGACCCGTCGAGCTGACCAATGCATCGAGACTTCTCCGCATCACCGTGACCGTCACGGGGCGGAACGACGAAACGCTTGTTCTTGAAACCCTGAAAGTCGAGACCGACGATGGATAGGCGCCGCGACGAGGCCGGCTACAGCCTGGTCGAGCTGATCGTCGCCCTGGCGATCGTCGCTGGCCTCGCTCTTTCCCTCGCCGAGGGGATGCGGTTTTCCGCGCAGGCGCTGAAACGCGCCGGGTCATTGCGCGATAGCGCCGGCGAGATGCTCGTCGCGCGCAGGGTGCTCGGCGAATGGTTCGGCGCGGCTCAGGCGCATCCCGACGCGGAGCGGGACGCGGTCGATTTCGTCGGCGACGCGCAGGGCGTGCGATTCAGAACCCTCGCGCCCGCTTTTCCCACCGCCCGCGGATTTTACGAAATCACGCTCGAAATCGAGCGCGCGCAGGACGGGGGGCGCCGGCTCCGCCTTTATCGGCAGGCTGAGGGAATGCAGGCCGCGCCCTATGAAAGCGTGCTGTTTGACGGGGCGCACAGCCTCGCCTTCGCCTATGTCGGCCCTGGCGGCGACCTGCGCGCGGAGTGGTCGAACGCGCCCGCCCCGCCCCGCGCGGTTCAATTAAGCGTCGATGGACGTGTACTGATATTTTCCGTCCGCACACGCCTCTCATCGGCGTGCCTCGACTCGCGCGACGGTCGCGGGATCGCGGTCAGGGAACCATGCCGATGACGCCGGCGCACGGTCAGTCCGGCGCGGCCTTGCCCGCGACGCTTGCCGTCACCGCGCTTCTCGGCCTGATGGCGGCCGCTTTCGTCCAGACCGCGCGGCGCGATTCCCTCGCGGCGCGCTATGACGTGCGGCAAATCCAGCTTTCCCACCTCGCCGACGGCGCCGCTGATCGAGCCATGGCCGATCTCCTGAGCGAGGCTTCGCAATTCAGCCGCGACGGGTCGATTCAGACGATCATGATCGGCGGAAGAGAGGCTAATCTGAGGATCTGGGACGAAAAGGGCAAGCTCGATCTCAATTTCGTCGCACGCGAAACCCTGGCGAACCTCCTGCGGGCGCTGGCCGACAAATTCGTCCTCGACGTCGACCCTGAAGATCTGGCCGCTCGGATCGTCCAATATCGGGCCGAGCGACAACGCTCCGGCGCAATTGCTTTCCGCTCCGTATTCGAACTGTCAAGGATAGACGGCGTGACGGAGGCCGTCTTCGATGCGGCCAGCCCCTATGTGACCGTCGCGTCATTCTCGCCCCGGGTCAATCTCAATGTCGCCGACGCGCTTGTCCTCAAGGCGCTCCCGGGCGCTTCGAACGCCGATGTCGAGGCGCTCCTCGCCGCGCGCGAGCGCGGGGAAAGCGCCGCGTTGCCGAGCGCGGCCGCGTGGGTGACGACGACGGAAGGCCCTTTCTACCGGATCTACGCCGAGGTCGCGACCGAACGGGGCGCCCGCGCGGCGCGGGACCTGACGGTCTGGATAACCGACGAGCGCGCGCCGGTCGTCGTTGAGGCCCGGCCCGTTTTCTAGAACCCCGTTTGTCGCGTCTCCTGCACGACAACGCAGTCGCCGGCGGCGAGCGCGCAAAGCGCCTTGGCCCCCGCCTTGTCATAGGGGCCGACGCGCAAGGCGAAAAGCCTGCTGTTTCCGCCTTCTCCCGCGATCCGGCTGACGACATGCTCCGCGCCCGCAAAAACGTCAGGCTGGCGCGCCGCCTTCGCCCGCCACATGTCCCGCGCGAGGCCTTGCGAGGAATAGGCCCCAAGCTGGGCGAACCAGCCGCCGCCGACCGCGGTCGATGCGCCTTCGCCGCTCCGGAGGCTGATGTTCATGGGAGAGGCCGCCGCCCGCGGCTTGACGGACGGGGCCGGCGCGCTCGCGAGGGAGGCCGCAAGCGTGGCGGTTTCAATGTCGGCGAATGGGTCGCGCCCGCGCTCGCCGGGGTCCGCATCGGGAGGAGGCTCGCTCCCGCCGCGGCGAGCGAACGGATTGATCCGCCGCAAAAAGCCGGGCTTGTCGGACGACTGTCCGTTGGCGGCCTTTTCCGCGCGTTTCGCCTCGCGTCTCGCCTCTTTCTCTGCGCGCTCGCGGGCGCGCCTTTCGTGCCGCGCAGCGATCTCCGCGCGCCTTTCGGCCTCCTCGCGCACGCGCTCTTCATCGCTGGCGAACGCCGCGTGCTGTTGCGGACTGCGCCGCGAAGCCGCGCCGCGGTCCGCGCCCGTCAGCCCGCGGAAAACCGCGAACGGCACGCTCGCGCTCGCATAGAGGGCGTCTTCGGAAAACTCCGAGCGGGTCTCGAAAACGAACAGCGGGTCGCTGTCGTCGCGGTCGTTGGCCGAGATCTCGAAATGCCGGTAACCGAGCCCCGCGCGAAAGCCGTTGGCGAACTGATAATCGACGCCGCAGCCATATTT
>CAZBOC010000039.1:0-14602 GCA_964493225.1 uncultured Caulobacterales bacterium
GAGGGTTCGCGACACGTCGGGGACGGAAGAGGCCGCGCAGCGGAGGGATCGATCAGATGGGCGCGCAAGCGGTTCGACTGTCTAATGTTGACATAGACAATGCGTTGAAAAACAGGGATTTCGAGATCCTGTTCCAACCCATTTTCGACCTCAGCAACGGCGCGCTGGCGCGCGTTGAATCCTTCGTGCGCTGGCGTCATGCGACCCTTGGGGCCCTGCCGCCGGGCGCCTTTATCTCGTTTTTTGAATCGCAGGGGCGCATGAGCGAACTGACGCGCTACGTCCTCGACGCGGCGCTCGAAAAATATAAGGAATGGCGGGGCCCCTACGCGCCCGGATTTTCGATCAACCTCGCCCTGTCGGACCTCGGCGACGAATCCTTCGTTTCGCATTTCGCCGTCCTTTTGCGCGAGCACGGCTTTCCCGCCGATCTCGTCACGCTTGAATGCCCGATGCCGCCGGTCGATCAGGATATCGACCTTGCGACGCGAAACTTTGAACGCCTGGCGGAGACCGGCGCGCGCCTCGCGATCGAGGTGCGCGGTCGGACGAATGATTTCCTGCGAAAGGTCGAGCCCTTCCCGTTCGACGAGATCAAGACCGGCGGAGCGGCGATCCTGCGTTTCGCGCGCACCGTGCGCGGGCCCGGCCTCAGCGCGATTTCAGAGCTTCTGGACCTCGCGAACGCGTCGAACGCCGCCATCACGGCGGTCGGCGTCGAAGACCAGGCCTCGCTTTCCGCCCTGCGCAGCCTCGGCTTCGCTGCGGCCCAGGGCAACCATCTGGGCAAGGTCGGCCAGTTGAAAGACTTCACGCCCTCACGGGTCAACGAGGTGCGCGATCTCCTCGGCCTGGAGCCGCTCGACAAGGAGGCGCTCGCGGCGATGTTCCGCACGAGCGTCCCCTCCCCCCAGAATACGCCGGAGCGCTCCGGCGTCGACGCGCCGTCAGCGCCCCCCGGGAGCGGTGGCGCTGCGCCGATGGCGTCCGACTTCCCGGCGGGGCCGGCGCAAACCGGAACGCCCGCGTCAAGCGACGACGATCTCCTGGAAAGGCTGACGGCGCGCATCGCGCGGAATGAAAAGCAGGCCGCGGCGAAAGCCGCAGGCGAGGAGACGGCCGGGCGAGCGCACATCGCAGACGGCGCGCCGGACGTTGATCCCGCGCTGAAAGCCGCCGCCATCGCCCGGGCCAAGCGCCGGACGGAGGCGAGCGAGGTCGCGCGCGCCGGCGACGAGGAATCCGCGCGGCGCCTGCAGGAACGCCTTTCGGAGGAGTTCACGCAATCGATGGAGGCCGACGCGACCGGCGCCGGCGAAGATCCGGAAGACAGCCCGGAGCGCGACGTTGACGACGACCCGACCGCCCGGGGCGAGGGGCGCGGGCGCCATGGGGACGAGCGCGAGGAGCCGCGCGCCGCCGAGCCGGACGCGGTCCCGGACGATCCCTCTACGCAGAGCGCCGATGACGGCGGCGCGGCGCCTCCGGCGACTGTCGGCGCGACGGTCGAGCAAGGGAATGGGAACGGGGACGGCGTCGGCGCCGCCGAAGCCGACGGGATCAGCGCCGCAGCGCCCGCCGACGTCGAGACCGCATTCGCTGCGGCCGACGACCTCGACGACGAACCGGCGCGCGAAACGCACGATGAGGCGGCGCTCTCGTCGACCCAAGGCGCCGGCGAAGACGGCGCCGAGGACGGCGGTCCGGATCGCGACCGCGCCGAGACGGACGCGCCGCGGGAGGACGCGCCCGCTGCGGACGTTGATTGCGAAAGCGCCGGAGCGCGGGAAAACGAGGAACGGGAGGCGGACCGCGGGGAGCAGCCGGAGAACCGTGACGTCCGTGAGGCAACGAACAACGCGAGCGCCGAAACGGATTTTCAGGATGAGCCCGACCGGCGCGCGGCGCCGGACGAAACGCCGGCGGACGAGGCGCGCCGCGAGGACGGATCGCCGTCCGATGCGGCTGGGGAAGACGCGGCCTCAGAGCCGGAGGCGGAGCCGATGTCGTCGCAGGCTTCCGCGCCGGGCGAAGACGCCGACGCCGCGACGCGACACCCGCAGAGAGCCGCGATGTCCGTAAGCGGAGCGCGCGCGCAGTTCGTCCCGGTGATCCATGTCGGCCCGCCGCCCAACCCGTGGGATGCGCCGCAGGAAGCCGGCGGTCCGCAGCCGGTGCAACCATATGCGGACATGCCGGAAGTCGTCGTCCGCGACCCCGCCTCCATCCCGTCGAAAGAGCCGGCGCGGGATGCCTCGACCAATGGCGGCGAGGTGATCGATCCCGCGTCCATGGAAGATTTCGCCCGGCGAGAAATCCGCGACGCCGATCACGCTGCAGCCGGAGAGGCCGGCGCTGAAGTCGGCGACGCCCGGCCCGTGGAAGACGCAGCCGCCGCGACGACGCCCAATCCGCGGCGCGCTCGAGGGAAGAAGAGGCGGAAAAACCCGCTCACGCGGCGTTATCGCCTCTGGCCGACGCATTTCTGGCCGAAAAGCTGGAAGCGCGCCTGGCGCCGTCGCGCCGCTTACCGCGCCCGGATGCGCGAAGACGGCGATCACGAATAGACGCGTCGTCTCCCAGGCGAGGCCGCTGCGAAAGGCGGCTTCACGCCGCCAGTTCAAGGGCGATCGACGTCGCCTCGCCGCCGCCGATGCACAGGCTCGCAACGCCCGTCTTGCCGCCGGTTTTCTTCAGCGCATTGATCAGCGTGACGATGATCCGCGCGCCGGAAGCGCCGATCGGATGACCGAGGGCGATGGCGCCGCCATGGATATTGACCTTCTCGGCGGGCAGTTTCAATTCGCGCATGGCCGCGAGCGGGACCACGGCGAACGCCTCGTTGATCTCGTAAAGATCGACGTCGTCGGCTGTCCAGCCGACCCGCGCGAGAAGATCGCGCATGGAATCGACAGGCGCCGTCGTGAACCATTCCGGCGCCTGCGCATGGGTCGTCTGTCCACGGATTTCCGCGATGGGCGCGAGGCCGCGGCGCTCGGCTTCAGAACGGCGCATCAGGACGAGGGCCGCGGCCCCGTCGGAAATCGCCGACGCATTGCCGGCCGTGACCGTGCCGTCCTTTTCAAACGCCGGGCGCAATTGCGCGATCTTGTCGGCGGAGACGAGCCCCGGCTTCTCATCATGCTCGACGGTGACCGTAGCCTTGCGGCCGGCGACCTCAACGGCCGTGATTTCATCCGCAAAGGAACCATCCGCAATCGCCTGCTGGGCGCGGGTGACCGACCGGACCGAATATTCGTCCTGTTCTTCGCGAGAGAACTGCCGTTCGCGCGCGCATTTTTCGGCGAAAACGCCCATCGCCGTGCGTTTGTGATAAGCGTCCTCGAGCCCGTCATAGGCCATGTGGTCGAGTATTTCTCCGTGGCCGAACTTGATCCCGGTGCGGCCGGTCGGGAGCAGATGCGGCGCGTTCGTCATCGATTCCATGCCGCCCGCGACGACGACCGCGCTCTCCCCCGTCGCGACCGCGTTGCGCGCCATCATGGTCGTCTTCATGCCCGAACCGCAGACCTTGTTGACCGTCGAACAGGCGGCCGAGACCGGGATCCCCGCACCGAGAGCCGCCTGGCGCGCGGGCGCCTGGCCGAGGCCCGCCGGCAAGACGCATCCCATAAGCACCTCGTTAACGTCGTCCGGGGAAACGCCCGCGCGCGCCAGCGCGGCGGATATCGCTTTCGCGCCCAGACCGGTCGCGGCGACGCCGGCGAACGCGCCCTGGAAATTGCCGATGGGCGTGCGCGCCATGCCGACGATGACGACGGGATCCTGTTCAGTCACTGGCTTCCTCCTTAATGGACGGGCCGACGGCCAGAGTGCGGCTTGAGCCCGCCCGGTGCGATCGCCGCGAAAACTAGCCGAGGCGCGCCGGCGTCGAAAGCGCGGGATGCATGCGCCTAGGCCTTCGCCAAAGTCCTCGCCGCGGCGATGACCTCGAGCGCCATTTCATCGGCGATCTCGCCCGTCGGGCGGTCTTCGCGGGCCGCGCGCTCGAAAATGGCGGCCAGCGTGTCGCCGATCCGGTCGATGCGTTCGCCGATCGCGTCGGCGGACCATCGCCCGAGGATTTCCAGGCCGACGCTGATGACGCCCGCTGCGTTGATCACGTAATCGGGCGCATAAAGAACGCCCCTTTCCTTGAGAGCCCTGTCGAGATCCGGCGTCTTCAGCTGATTGTTCGCCGCGCCCGCGACGATGCTCGCCTTGAGGCGGTCGAGCGTACGCTCGCTGATCGCGCCGCCAAGCGCGCATGGCGAAAAGACGTCGACATCCGACGCTGCAATCTCTTCGGGCGCGAAGACGCGCGCGCCGAACCGCGACGCCGCCTCCTCGACCGCCTCCTCGTTGATGTCGGCGACGACGAGTTCGGCGCCTTCCGCGTTAAGCAGCTCGGCGAGGGCCATCCCGACCGCGCCGACGCCGAGGATCGCGACGCGCAGCCCGTCGAGACTTTCCCGGTCGAGACGGCGTCGCGTTGCGGCCTGCACGCCCCGCCAGACGCCACGCGCGGTGAAGGGCGCGGGGTCGCCGCCCGCCCCCGCCGCGCCGACGCCCGACACGTATTTCGAAATTTCATTCGTGATGCGCATGTCCGCGTCGCTGACGCCGGAATCCTCGGCCGTGTAATAAAGACCGTCGAGCGCGTTGAGCGCTTCGCCGAAGGCCCGGAAGAGCGCCGGCGATTTATCCGTCCTCGGATCTGCGATGATAACCGATTTGCCGCCGCCGAAGGGAATGCCGCCAAGCGCGTTTTTGAACGTCATCGCGCGCGAAAGATTCTTCACGTCCTCAAGGGCGGCGTTGAAATCGGCGTAGGGAAACATCCTGCATCCGCCGCATCCCGGCCCGAGCGTCGCGTCGTGTACGGAAATGATGGCGTTGAGGCCGCTCATCGCGTCCTCGAAATGGACAACTCGCGCCCAGCCGTCGACAGTCAGTTCGGTCGCCTTCAATTTTCTCTCCTCCGCGCGGACGCGTCGCGCCCCTGTCGATGATCTTTGCAATTCCTCTCGCGAAGCTTCAGCATAATCGGGCTCGCCGGGCCAATCCTGCCAAATCGCCGACGCAACGCCTTGACACTTAGCAGATACCGCCAAATACATAGCACAAACCGGGTCGCCTTACCCGCCGAGCCATATACGGCCCCCATGAAACTTGACCAGATCGATCACAAGATCCTGCGCCACCTCCAGGAAAACGCCCGGATCACAAACGCCGAACTGGCGGAGAAAGTCGGCCTCTCCCCGACGCCCTGCCTGCGCCGGCTGAGACGGCTTGAAAGCGACGGCGTGATCCGGGGCTACCACACCGAGGTCAACCGCGAGGCGCTGGGCGTCAACGTCACCGTGATCATCCTTGTCAAGCTGGAGCGCGAGGACGACAAGACGCTGCGCGACTTCGAGGCCGCCATCAAACAGCGCCCCGAGGTGATGGAATGTTACCTTGTGACGGGCAAGTTCGACTATTTCGTGCGCGTCGTCATTCCGACCCTCGCCGCCTATGAGACGTTTCTGTCGGAAACGATACTCCGCATGCCGAATGTCGAGACCGTCGAATCGAGCTTTACGCTGCGCGAAGTCGAACGAAAAGTAGCGATCCCGATACCCTCGCCGGCGGAACGCAACTGATCGCGCGACCGCCGCTGAGAAAAGTCTTCCTGTTGCAAATGAATGCGGCGGGCGCGCCCCTGCGCGCGGATCGCGGCGATCGCGTGCGTCGCAGCCTAAAGCGCGTCGGCGAAGTAGGACGGGGTCGGCGCGCGCTTGTTGCGGTCTTGCGCCATGGTCCGCGTGCGGTCCGCCGCGACGCGGTCCGCCAGGAGATCGGCGGCCTCCCCGACCGCGTCGATCGCCGCGGCGAAATCCTCCTTGATGGCGCGGCGCAGGGCCCGGGCGGCCTCTTCATCGACGGCCACCGCCGCCGCCGCATCAAGATAGATGCTTTGCGACTGCCGCAAGACCGCGATCACGTTCTCGACGACGCCGATGTCCGACATTGTCGGCCTGACCGACCGGCTCGCCTCGTGGGTCGCTTCAACCAGGGCGCGTGCGGCGGCGAGCTGGTCCTCGACGTCGTTCTCGAGCGCCGCCGCCGGTTGCGGCGTCGCGCCGAGACGGGCGAGATAAGCCTTAACGGCGTCCTTCCGCGTGATGCGCTCGTCCGACGCGGTGAAAATACCCGAAAGCCGCTCGCTCAAGGAGGCCGAAGCGGGTTGAGGCCAATTCACCTCCTCGACATCCGCCGCCGCATTTCTCAGGGCGTCGCGCTGAACGGTCGTCGTCGCCACGCTCGTCCCCGTCGCGACGACGGTGGCGCAGCCATTCGCGAAAAGTGCGGCGATGGCCGCGATCAAAACGCCGCGAGCCTGCGCTCCGCCAAGCCCGCCTGTTTCAGTTACAAACAAACCCCACTCCCGAATCACGCTCGTTACAACCGAAAAAAACGCATCTGTTGTTCCAGACTGGGCGAACGAGAATTCAGCCGCGCGGGCTGGGCACTTTTCGCAAGCATGGACCGCTGAAATTGCGTAGGTTAGTCCCCGTTAAGAAATAACATGAACAAGCTGTAAAAGTCACGTCAATTATGAACGATCGTCTCCAGTTATTCCCTGCGATTGAGCCGTTCGAAACCGGTTCGCTCGCTGTCAGCGAGCGGCACACGCTTTATTACGAGGTCTCCGGCGCGCCGGGCGGCAAGCCCGTGGTCGTCTGCCACGGCGGACCAGGCGGCGGCTCGACGCCGTCCATGCGGCGCTATTTCGATCCGCGCGCCTACAAGATCATCCTCTTCGACCAGCGCGGCTGCGGCCGCTCGACCCCCCACGCTTCGCTCGAGGACAACACCACATGGGCGCTTGTCGAAGATATGGAGAAGCTGCGGCGACATCTTGGCGTGGTGAACTGGCTGGTGTTCGGCGGCTCCTGGGGCTCGACGC
The DNA here is from genome assembly GCA_964493225.1 of uncultured Caulobacterales bacterium. Classification (GTDB taxonomy): domain Bacteria; phylum Pseudomonadota; class Alphaproteobacteria; order Caulobacterales; family Parvularculaceae; genus JAJFFW01. The sequence continues at coordinate 6,953 of CAZBOC010000039.1, forward strand.
TCGCCCTCGCCTACGCCCAGCGGCACGCAGAGCGTGTGACGGAGCTCGTTCTGCGCGGCATTTTCACGCTCCGGCGGGAGGAGCTTTTGTGGTTCTACCAGGAGGGGGCGAACTGGATCTATCCGGACGCCTGGGCGGCGTTCGTCGCGCCGATTCCCGATGCGGAACGCGGCGACATGATGGCCGCCTATCACAGGCGGTTGACCGGGAGCGATCGGGCCGTCCAGCTTGAAGCCGCCAAGGCCTGGAGCGTCTGGGAGGGCGGCACCGTCTCGCTCTTTCCGTCCGCCGAGCGGGTGAACGCGTTTTCGAGCGACGCCTTCGCCATCGCTTTCGCGCGGATCGAGTGCCACTATTTCGTCAATGGCGGCTTTTTCGAGCGGGACGGCCAGCTCCTCGCCGACGCCTTCAAGATCCGCGACATCCCCGGCGTCATCGTCCAGGGTCGCTATGACGTCGTCACGCCCATGCGCACCGCGTGGGAACTGCACCGCGCCTGGCCCGAAGCGGAGTTCGTCCTCGTCGAGGACGCGGGGCACGCGGCGAGCGAGCCCGGCATTATCGACGCGCTTGTCCGGGCGACCAACAGGTTCGCGCGCTGAGCCGCCGTCCTCAAGGAAGACGGTTTCGGCGACCCGTCAGGAAAGAAGGAACGGCGCGATAATCGTGCTGTAAACGATTACGGCGCCGATGCCGATCGGGCAGACATAGCGGATCAGGAAGCGCCAGCGCTCGAACCAGATCTCCGACTTGAAGCCGATCGCCTCGCGCGCGGTCGAGGTCGAAACGATCCAGCCGGCGAATATCGCGGTGATGAACCCGGCGATCGGCAGAACGAGATCGGTCGTCGCGCTGAGGAAGTCGAGCAGCACCATGTCCTTGAAAAGCGGCCATTCGCCCAGCGGCCGCCAGGTGTTCCAGAAATTGGACTGGTCTTCGCCGTTAGGGCCCTGAACCGGCACCTGGGAGAGCGCGTTCAATACGCCGATGAGGAAGGCGACGAGGCCGAGACCGGCGGCGGCGGCTACGCGATGCCCGCCTGCCGACTGTTCGTCGACCCATTTTGTGGCGGTCTCGAGAAGCGCGATCGACGAGGTGATGGCGGCGAAAAAGGCGAGCAGGAAAAACAGCAGCCCGAAGATGGCGCCGACCGGCATCGCCTGAAAGGTCAGGGGCAGCGTCACGAACATCAGCGTCGGGCCGGCCGCCGCGTCGAGCCCCATGCCGAAGACGATGGGGAAAATGGCGAGCCCGGCGACGACGCCGACGCCGGTGTCGGCGATCGCGATCAGACGCGAGGAGCGCGGCAGGTCCTGGTCCTTCGTCATATAGGCCCCGTAAGTCGCCATCAGGGCCGAGCCGAGGCCGATGGAGAAAAACGCCTGGCCGAGGGCGGCGGAAATCACCGATCCGTCGGCCATGCCGGATAGCAGCCCGCCCCGCACCGTGCCGTCCCCCAGCGTCGTGTCGCCGAGGCGAACGCCAAGGAGAAAGTTCACTCCGGCGCCCGCGTCGCCGGCGACCAGGGAAAAGAGAAAAAGCGCGACCAGAAGAACAAAGAAGGTGGGCATCAGGATCGTCACGGCCGTCTCAATCCCGCCCTTTATTCCGCGCGAGACGATCGCCACGGTCAGCGCGATAAACAGCCCGTGATAGAGGATCATCCGACCGGGATCGCCGAGGAGGTCGGTCAGTTTCGCCTGAACGGCCTCGGGCGACTGTCCGGCGAAGGCGCCCCCGCCAAGGGCCCCCAGGCCGTCTCGACCGATCGCGCCGACGAGATCGCCGGCGATCATCAGAACATAAGCGAGGACCCATCCGGCGATCACCGAATAAAAGGTCAGGATCACGAAGGCCCCGATCATCCCGATCCAGGACTGCAAGGCCCAGAGCGACGAACGCCCCTCGGACCTCGCGATCGAAGCGACGCTTCCGACGGCCGACAGCCCGCCGCGCCGGCCGATGAAGAGTTCCGCCACAAGAACCGGCAGGCCGATCAGCGCAACGCAGATGACGTAAAAGAACACGAAGGCGCCGCCTCCGTTTTCGACCGCCACATAGGGAAAGCGCCAGAGGTTGCCGAGGCCGACGGCCGATCCGATCGCCGCGAGGATGAATGCGGCCCTTGAGGACCAGTGTTCTCCGCCGGCGCCAGCCTCGCCGTCCGTTCGCACGCCTGTTTGCATTGTTTATCGCCCGCCCTGTCCCGTTTTTTGCGCCCGCCCCGTCCAGCTTTCCGTCATGGGCCCGCGAAGCCAACGCCGGGTCGCATGCGCGCTTTTTTTCCAGTCAACGCGCGCGACCTGATTCATTGCCCGCACGGCGCTGATTTTAGACATATTTTTACAGATATCCGGGAAAGTTGTCGATGTGAAAAGCCGTGAGTTTTTACCCATGACGGCGCGCGAAGACAATCCGCCCGGGCGAGAGCCCGGCGCCGTCGGAGACGACGGAAGAGCGACCGCAGAACCCGCGGCGCTGCTTGAGACCGCGCAGCTCGAGGGGATCGTCGCCGCCGCGGGACCGGCGGGCGCGGCGGAAATCATGGAGGCGTTCTGGCGAACGGCCCGCCAGCTTCTGGAGCAGCTGCACGCCAGCGCGGCCGTCGAGGACTTCGCCGCCGCCGCCGCCGCCGCCCACGCCCTGAAAGGATCCGCCGCGAATGTGGGCGCAGGCGCGCTGAGCGAAACGACGCGGCGCCTTGAAACGGCTTGCCTCGACGGCGACGGCCGCGCCGGCGAGGAGCGGCTCGCAGAGGCGCGGGCCAGGTTTTCGCAGACCGAAACCGCCTTCACGCAGTATCTCGGCGCCGGCGGGACGCAGCGCTAAAGCGAGATCCCGCCGAGGCTGTCCTGTTCCTTGTTGACATGGGCGCTCATCGCGAGACCGAATCCGGCCATGATCGTGATCATCACCGTCCCGCCATATGAAACGAGCGGCAACGGCACGCCGACAACCGGCGCGAGGCCCATCACCATGCCCGTATTGATCAGGACGTAAAGCGCGAAAGTTACCACGACGCCGACCACCGCAAGCCGCGCGAAATGCAGCTTGGAGCGCAGAGCGATCGTCAGGCCCGTAAGAATGACGGTGAGGTAGAGCAACAATAGCCCGACCGCGCCGATGAAGCCGAACTCCTCACCAAATATCGTGAAGATAAAGTCCGTGTGCATTTCCGGGAGAAACTGCAGCTGACTCTGCGTTCCCTGCATGTAGCCCTTGCCGTCGAGGCCGCCTGAGCCGAGCGCGATCTTCGACTGCTGAAGGTGATAGCCCTGACCAAGCGGATCGCGCTCCGGGTTGAGGAAAGTCGTGATGCGCTCCAGCTGATAGGGCTTGATGTAATCGAAATAATAGGCCGCGTAACCCCCGGCTCCGGCCGCGACGGATCCCAGAAATCCGATCCGCCAGCTCAACCCCGCGACGAACATGATGGCGACGCCGGTGGCGGCGAGGAGGATCGACGTCCCGAGATCCGGCTGGATGAAGACGAGACCGACAGGGGCGCTGATCATGACCAGCGGCGGCAGAAGGTAAAGAAAATGCGAGACCTGTTCGGCCCGCAGCCCGTGATAGTACCGCGCCAGCGCCATGACGAGCCCGAGCTTCATGGCTTCCGAGGGCTGGAACTGAAAGCCCCCGACCTGGATCCAGCGCTGCGCCCCCATATGGACCTCGCCGATGAACGGAACGGCGGCGAGCGCTGCAAGGGCGAGGACATAGACGGGATAGGCGAGCGACATCCAGAAGCGGATCGAGATCAGTCCCATGACGATCATCATGAAAAAAGCGGCGGAAAAGCGCACGCCGTGCCTGAACGCCCAGGGCTCCCAAGAGCCTTCGGCGACGGAGTACAGCGTGATCATTCCCGCCGCTCCGAGCATCATCAGCATGATGATCAAAGGCCAGTGGAGACGCGCCACGCGGTCGCGCAGGCCCCGGTTCCGGCTCTGGAGATGGATCGAGGACAAGGGGTTCGCTCAGCCTTTCTGAAGCGCGGCCGCGGCGCGCTCCGCATTGGCCGCGACGGCGCGCGGATCGACGGTCGGCAGGGACGCCGGGTCCTTCGCCATGACGACGTTCATGATGTCGCGCGCCTTCGGCCCCGCGATGCGCGAGCCGCCGATGCCGTGTTCGATCACCACCGCGCAGGCGTAGCGCGGCGCGTCGAAAGGCGCGTAACACATGAAAAGCGCATGGTCGCGGCGATGCCAAGGAAGGTCCTCGCCCTTGGTGACGCCGCGCGCGCGTTCTTCGGCTGTGATCCGGTAGATCTGGCTCGTGCCGGTCTTGCCGGCCATGCGCCATTCCGGTTTTTCCAGCTGCGAGCGCCAGGCGGTGCCGCCGATCTCGTTGACGACGGCGTCCATGCCGGCGCGCGCGACATCGAAATAAGAAGGCTCGATGTCGATCGGCGGGGCGGAGGGCTCCGGGACGACGAGGTCGCCGCGCATGCGCACGATCCGCGGCTTGACCTGGCGACCGCTCGCGACCCGCGCGGCCAGAACGGCCAGTTGAAGCGGCGTCGATTCGATCGCCCCTTGCCCGATGATCACCGACAGCGTCTCGCCCGGGAACCAGATCTGGTTTTCAGGATCGCCGGCGTAATACTGTTTCTTCCAGGCGCGATCCGGGACGATGCCGCGTTTCTGACCGGGAATGCCGAGCTCGTAGGCCTGCCCGAGGCCGAGCTTGCGCGCGACCTCGGCGAGGAGGTCGATGTCCATGGTCTTGGCGACGTCGTAATAAAAGACGTCGCAGGATTTCTTGATCGAGGCCTTCATGTCGACGGGACCGTGCCCGCCGCGCTTCCAGCAATGGAAGAAGCGGTTGCCGTAATAGGTCTTGCCGAGGCAGTTGACCGTTTTTGCCGGCGAGCGCCCGGCGATCTGCGCGGCGATGGCGCTGACGACCTTGTAGGTCGAGCCCGGAGGATAGATCGCGCTGATCGACTTGTTCAAAAGCGGCTTGTAACGGCTCTCGTTGAGCTCCTTCCAGTATTGCGGATCAATGCCGACATTGAACGCGTTCGGATCGAAGGCGGGCGTCGAGGCGAGCACGAGAACGTCGCCGCTCTCGATGTCGAGGACGACGGCGGAGCCGCTGATCGGGTCTTCGTCTTCTTCATGGGCGGCGAGGATCTCCGTCGCCCGGCGCTGGAGGTCGGCGTCGATGGTCAGCGCCAGGGTCGCGCCCTGCACAGGCGAGACCGCGTTCTCCTCGTATTCCTGGATGACGCGCCCATGGGCGTTCACCTTGACGTTCATCCGCCCCGCGCGTCCGCGCAGTTCGCGGTCGTATGTGCGCTCGAGCCCGTCCCGGCCGACCTTGAAACCGGGCTGGCGCATCAGCGCCTGGTCGTCTTCGTTCTCGGGCTTGGCGAGGTCCTGGTCGGTCACCGCTCCCACATATCCGAGGACGAAAGCAGCGGCCTCGCCATAGGGATAGTTCCGGGTCTCGCCGACGTCCGGAAGAACGCCCGGCAGATGCGGCGTCTCGAAATTGATCTTGGTGAATTCGTCCCAGGACAGATTGTCCTCGATCTCCACCGGCGTGAACTCGCCGAGGCGACGGATCTCACGGCGCAGGCGCGCGCGCTTCAGGCTCCCGATCTCGATATGGTTTTCGATCTTGTCGAGCGCGGCCTCGATGTCGCTGGTCTGTTCCGGAATGAACAGGAGGCGGAAATTCTTGCGGTTGGAGGCGAGCTTGACGCCGAAGCGATCAACGATCTCGCCGCGCAGAGGGGTGATGATCCGCGTATTGAACTGGTTTTCCAGCGCGAGGCGCTGGTATTTTTCGAAATCGACGACCTGCAATCTGTAGAGCCGGGCGGCGATCCCCGCAAACAGAAGGCTCAGGCCGCCGCCGAAAAGAACGGCGCGGCGCGTGACGATTTCCTGTTTTTCCGGATCGTGGGCATTGACGCGCATACTGACTAAACCTTTCAGACCTCCACGATCACGCGGCGCTGGAGGTGGGAGAATCCCGCGGCCAGAACGGGATAGGTCGCGATCGTCGCGAGAAATTTTCCGGCGGGCGTCGCCATGGGCAACAATTCGCCGCGCATCAGGCTCATGGTCAGCCAGAGTATAAGCGCAGCGTTCGCCGCCGCAAAGACAAAGCCCATCCAGACGACGCGCTGTTCGCGGCCGAGGAAATAGGAGCGCTGCGAGAGGACCACGTATTGGGTCGCGAGGTAAACCGCCGGCCACAGCCCCAACGGCCCGCCCTCGAGGAAGTCCTGCAACAGGCCGATGAAAAAAACGCTAATCGACGGCAGGTAATCCGGCCCGTAAATCGACCAGAAAAACACCACCACCAGGGGCAGCAGCGGCGTCGGGATGAGTCCCTCTCCCAAACGCACGGGCAGCGCGAGGAGCAGGACGCCGAACAGCCCGAGCACGGTCGGCGTCGCCGCCTTGGCGATGCGGGAAAGGCTTTCGGCGCGCCGCCCCATCAGCCCTCCAACGCCGGCGCGTCGTCCCCGTCGCCCGCGGCGCCGGCGTCCGCCGGTTCGGCGAGGGTCTCGTCGCCTGGTTCGTCCGGCTGCGGAAAATCGTAGTTGATGACCCGCACCATGCGGGTGCGCGCGTAGTTGACGTCAAGATCGACGGTCGCCTCCGCCTGGTCCGGATCCGCGATGACGCCGACCGGCAGACCGCGGGGCACGACGCCGCCCGCGCCCGATGTGAGGACGCGCTGGCCGCGCTCGAGGGCGGAGGGCTCCGAATTCGCCACGAATTCGATCACGGGCCGCGCGCTCAGCCGGCCGATGAGAATGCCCTGGACTTCGGCCTCCTCCACATAGACGGGGATGCGGCTCTGGATGTCGGTAAGCAGGAGAACGCGCGAGGCTTCGGCGCCGGCGTCGACGATGTGGCCGACGAGACCTCTGTCGTCGACGACGGCGAGGCCCGTGTCGACGCCGCTGCGCCGGCCGGCGTTGACGATCATCGAACGGGCGTAGACGTCGTTCGTCTCGCCGATGACGAAGGCGTCGATCGGCAGCGCCTCCGGCGGCGCGCGATAGCCCTGCAGGCTCTCATAGGCGGCGATGGTGCGGCGCAGCTCCCTAGCCTCGGCCATCCACTGGCGTAGCTCCGCGTTCTCTTCGCGCAGCGCCTTGTTTTCCTCCAGGACGCCGAAATAGTCGCGCACGCTCCCGACCACGTCCTGCACGAGCGCGATCGGCCCCGAAAAAACCGGCAGCACGACGGAAGATGCGTCGATCACGCGCTCGCGCGCCCGTTTGAAGACGGAGGCTTCGGCGGCGTACAGGCTCGAAAGGAGCAGGATGGCCGACACGACCAGGAGCAGGATGAGGACAAAGCGGGAGTTGACCCGGCGTCCTAGTCCTTCCCGTCTGTCCTGAGCCAATACATCCATTTGCCGTCCAGCAACCTACAGCCGAATTGCGCGCCGGCCAACGTGATATCAGAGTCGCCGGTCAAATTGCAGAGGTGAGAACGCTGCTCATCGCCTTGTCGTTTTCAAGCGCCGCGCCGGTGCCGAGCGCGACGCAGGAAAGCGGATCGTCGGCGACGGAGACCGGCAGGCCGGTTTCATCGCGCAGAACCTGGTCGAGATTTTTCAGGAGCGCGCCGCCGCCGGTCAGCATGATGCCGGTGTCGACGATGTCGGCGGCGA
>CAZBOC010000040.1:0-14578 GCA_964493225.1 uncultured Caulobacterales bacterium
GCCGGCTCGCGACGATCATGGAGAAAGTCCTCGACGAGATCTCCTTTTCCGCCGCCGACCAGTCCGGCGAAACCGTGAAGATCGACGCGGCTTACGTCGAGGCGCGCCTCGGCGACATCACGAAGAACGCGGACCTGTCGAAATATATTCTCTGAAGGATCCGCCAGGCCCGCCAGCGGTTCGCATGGCCGGGGCCAAGCGGGGTCGGCGCGGACAGGGGCGGAAAGGGGACAGGGGCGGAAAAATGCGAAGATTGGACAAAGTCATCGGCGCGGAAACGGCGACAGTGCCCGTCAACGTCCCGTCGCCCGATGCGACCGAGACGACGCCGGCGGCCCTCGGTTCGGCGCACCCCGCCGGCGTTCTCGTGGTCCAGGACGGGCTCAACAAGCCCGCCCGCGCGGCGCAGAACGTCAAGATTATCGACTGGCGCGCGGTCGAGGCCGCATTGGGCGCGGCCCCCTGAAGTCAGGCCCCGCGCAATTCCAAGGCGCATGGCGCGCGCGGGTCTCGCCTGCGCGGCTTCGCCAGGCCTTCAAGGGCGCGCGGCGGCGGGGTGTAACCGGACTGACGCACCCGTCAGCCCCGCGTCCATCCCGGCCATTTCCGGGCTTCAAGTTTGGTGAATAGCGGGTTACTCTTGCAAATATTGGGGAAGCTTTGCGGAGCCGCGCGGGGACCGGGCGGGCGACAGGTATGGCGGACGGATCAGGCAGCATTCTGAAAAAGAGAAAACCGCGCATCGCCTTCACCGGCGAGGAATACGGCTTCGGATATCAGGCCGTGGAAAGCCTTGTGCACGACGCCCGGCGGGACGGCATTCCCGACGGCGGTCGCTGGGCGGTCGCGAGGCTGCGCACGGAGCGGGAGATCGAAGCGGCGAGGAACGCCTCGATCAACACCTTCCAGTTCAACGACACGCAGCGCCAGCCCTTGCGAACCAAGGAACAGGCGCTCGTCGCGGTTAAGAGCGGGACGGCGGATTACGCCGTCATTCCCTTCTACAGCCCCTACGCCGGTTATGACTTCGAGAGCCTTCGCGCCCTGTCGAGCATGTTCACCCTGCTCGGCGTGGAACAGATCGAAGCGACGGACCAGCTCTGTCTCGCGGTGCATGAAAGCCAGGTTCTCGAACTTGCTCAGTCCTCCCATCCGGGCTCGACGCTTTCGCGCTTCGTTGCAAACCAGAAACGCTGGCGCACGAGCGAGGCCTACCACCCGAAATTCGCGGCGGGTCGCGAAGGCGGCGAGCCCTATGACGACGGCGGCGCGTCGGGGGCGATGTATCGCAGCGGATTGACCCTCACCCAGGCCGACCAGAAGGTCCTCATGGACCGGCTGGACGTGATCTACACCACGCCGGAAGGCCGCATGCGCTGCAAGGCGAAACTGGACGGGCTCGCATCGGCCGGCGTCGGCGTCGAAAGCCTCGTCGAAAAGATCGAACCGCATCGCATGTTCGCCCGCATGGCGCGCCAGGCCACCAATCCGGAACGCACGGTCCGCTCCGAATACGATCCGATGAACAACGAAGTCCGCTACGCCAGCTTCATGAACGGCGGCAACCACCGCGGCGCGCTCTTCGCCATGGTGCTGCCCTTCGAGGTCGCCGACCGGTCGAGCGAATTCATCATCGTCGATCCCGACATGGAGGACGCCGAGCCGTCCAAGACGCGTTTCATGGTGGTCGAGAACAATCCCGACCACACCCTTTACGACGACGCTTACCGGACGACCGACGCGAAAACGCGCTACTGGTTCCGGCGCCTAAACGCCGTCGCGACCCACTGCAGCAAGGACGAGGGCGTGCGCGTCCTGTTGCGGTTCCGGCGCGACGGGGCCGCGGCGTCCATCGGCGATGTTGAAAACTTCCTGCGCAATTTCGGCGTCCGGCACGCCGTCGTCCGCATGGACGAGGACAGCGAAAAGGGCGCTCCGGCCCCGATCGTGCTCGATATGGAATTCTCCGCGCGGGACTTCGATTACAATCCCGCGCGTCGGCTGCGCGGCTCCGTGGCCAACGGCGCCATTAAGAAGGCTTTTCAGCGCTGGAAAAATCGCGGCGTGACCGTGCTCGCCGCCATGCCGTACGCCGAACCGCAGTTGCCGCGCCATTCGAAGCGCCGCTGGTGGAACGAAGCCGTGGGATCCTGGGCGGCCGACTTCGTCGAGACCATGTTCATCCGCCTGTCGCGGCTGATCCTGATCGTCGCGCCCCTGGCCCTGGTCGCGTGGTTCCTCTGGACGCAGTATGGCGGTTAGGCCGGACGGGCGGCGCCCCGCGCAGCCGATCAGCGCGGGCGGTCAGGCTAGGCCGGGAATTCGGAAGCGGCGCGCGAGACAGACCGATTGACGCCGTGCGGCATGCGCGTCTCTCGCCGATTTCGCAGCGGATCCCGAGGAGATTTTTCAGCCGCGCTTTTGCCCGCGCGCCTTGAGGAAGACATACCAGGCGCCGGCGCCGCCGTCTTTCCGATGGGCGGGCGCGACCCGCGCGATCATCGCCTTCAGTGCAGGGCCGTCGACCCAGTCTGAAAACCGGCTGTGGAGCACCCCCCGCGATTTCGGCCCGCCGCCCTTGCCGGTGATGACGAGGACGCAGCGGCAGCCGTCGCGGCGCGCCGCCTCGAGAAACGCCTTCAGCGCCACCTGCGCGACGACCTCGGTCATCCCGTGGAGATCGATGCGCCGGTCGATGGCGAGGCGTCGGCGCGCGACGCGCCGGTCGAGTTTCGGATCGCCCGCCCCAACGACGGAGGCGCCGTCCGCCTCCCTCCTCGACGGGCGGCCGGTTTGCAGCCCGGGCGCGCCGCCATAGGCCCGTCCGGCGGTCGCGCCGCCCATCCCGGCGGCGTCCTCCTTGAGCCTCCGGGTGACCGCGTCAGGCGGCGCCCCGGGGGAAGGCGACCGGCGCTCAGGGACCAGCGGACTGACGTCGCGCGTCGTGCGCCGCCAGAGCGCGTCTTCTTCCGGCGTCAATCCGCGGCGTTTCATCGCATGCGGGCCGCAATCCGCCGCGAGGCCGTCTTCGGCACAAGGACGAACATTTCGCCCATGGCGTTGAAGGCGCCCGCGACCTCTCCGGCGCGCGGGCCCGAGCCGGCGTAGATGTCGCCGCGGATCGGACCCCTGATGGCGCCGCCGGTATCCTGGGCGATGAAGAGCCGCTTCACTCCTCCCTGCGGCGCCCCCGGTTCGCCGTCGCGGATCGACACCCAGACGGGCGCGCCGAGGGCGTGGTAGCGCCGATCGACAGCCAGGCTGCGCCCTTCCGTCAACTGAACGTTTCCGGCCCCGAGAGGGCCGAGTTCAGGGGCCGGCAGGTCTTCAAGCCGGCGAAAAAAGACATAGGACGCGTTCACCTCGCGCAGGGACTTCGCCGCCTTGGGCGGCGCCGCCTCGAGCCAGTCTCGGATCGCCTGCATGCTCATCTTCTCGCGCGGAACCTCGCCGTCCTCGATCAGGATTTTCCCAATCGCCGTGTACGGATGACCATTCTGGCCCGCATAGCCGACGCGCATTTCCTCTCCGCTGCGAAAGCGCAGCCGGCCCGAGCCCTGTATCTGCATGAAAAAGAGATCCGTCGGACGCATCCACGCAATGACCTCGGTCTCGCCTCTCAGGACGCCGTCATTGATGGCGCGGTGATCAGCATAGGGAACGAGGCGGCCGTCCCTCACAGAACCGGCGATGCGCCGGCCCGCGAGATCCGCCCGAAAGGCGCCGAGGTCGACCATCACGAGATCATCCGGGCGCGCCAGAACGGGGCTGGAGAATTCGGCCGTCTCAAAACCCATCGCCGGATAGACCGGCTCGTAATAGGCTGTGAAGCGCCCCAGCGTCTGGCGGATCGCGCCGCGCCGGCGGGCCGGCCCTTCCGGCTTCGGCGGGCGGTGCGCGATGATCTGAACGGGCGCAAAGGTTTCCTCGAAGTAGTTGCGAACGGCGCTGCGGCGAGCGTTGTCGTCGGCGTAGCCGACCTCGTCGAGGGCGCGGGCGCGTTCGCAGGCGACGCGCCAGTCGGCGACGGTCCCCGCGAGCGTCGCCGTCGCGGGCCCGCGTCCAAGCGCCTCGAGGGGGTTCGCCGGCGCGGCGTCCTCGCGGCCCTCGATCTGTTCGCACGAGCGCAGAAACGCCGGCAGCGCGGCGGACTGGTCGTCCAGCCGCCAGTCCTCGATGTCGTCGAAACTCACCTCGCGAAAATCGAACTGGGCGGGACCATAGGCGTCGAGCCCGAAACGCTGCGCCGGCGCCATCTCCACCGAGCGGGTGAAGATTGCAGCGCCCGCCAGCAAGACGAAAAGGACGCAGACGATCACAAATGCGACGAGCCAGCCGCCCCGCAGGATGAGATGCATTGCATCACCGCTTCACGCTCGAACAACCGCCGCCGCGCGCGCGCCCCGCGATTTCAGGCGCCGCCGGTGGCGATCAAGATCCAGTTCGGATCGCGGCTATTGATTTTCCGGGAGAAAGTCCAGCGGTCCTTCACGAGGTCGATGCGGTTCGGATCGCCTTCGACGACGTCGCCGTTGCTGTCGCGGGTCGCGCGCACCTGGTTCGAGGCGAAGGACGTGGTCGCAAACATCGCGCCGTCGCGCACCTCGCTCTTTTCGATGGCGGCGTTTTCGATGCCCACGAATTTCAGATCCGTCGTCAGACCTTTTTCCGCGCGCTGTTCGACGGCGCGCTTGAACGTTTCAAAGACCGACGCGCTCAGGAAGTCGCGAATGCTCTTCAGATCGCCGGCGGCGAACGCCTCGACGATCATCTCGTAAGCGCCGCGGGCCCCGGCGAGATACTCCTTTTCGTTGAAAAGGGGATCGGCTTCGCGCAAAGCGCGCGCCGCGTCGGAAACCGGCTCTTCGGAAGGCGCGTCCGCTTCAGCGCCGGCCTCGCCGCGCTCGGCTTCGGATGACGACGCTTCGGAGCGGGCCGCGCGCTGGAGGCCCTCTATGTCATGTTGCTGCTCATGCCCCGTGCGCGTGCCAAGCACGGAGATCAGGCGAAAGACCACGAATGCGGCGAGAGCGATGAATATTAAAAGAACGGGATCCATAGCGGCTTTCAGCGGCTTCCTGGCTTGGGGTGGAAAGGTGTATTTGTTCTCCGGGCTTCCTATATAAGGCGCAAACATTAGGAAACCACCACGCCCGCATGCTGTTGTTCCTCGTCGCCCTTTTCTTCGCCGGCCCGATCGCCGAAATCTATGTGCTGCTACGCGCCGGCGAGGCGTTCGGTGCAGGACCCGTCGTCGCGGCCTGCATCGCCACCGCCATTCTTGGCGGCCTCATTCTCAGACTTCAAGGCCTCGCCGCGCTCAATAGCGCGCGCCGCGACCTTGATCAGGGCCGCCCGCCGGTGGAAGCCGCGGCGGACGGCGTCTTCCTGCTGATAGCCGCGCCCTTTCTTCTCACCCCCGGCTTCATCACCGATACGCTTGGTTTCCTGCTTCTGATCCCTCCGCTTCGCCGTTTCATCGCACGGCGCATGCTGGCGCGTCTGCGAAGATCGGTCGACGAGGGGCGCACGACGCTGATCGTGCGGCGGATCGAGCGCTAGGGGCCCGGCTTGCGGGCGGCGGCGTTGGCGTGTATGGAGCCGGCTTGTTTTCCCCTTTGAAGGACCGTTCAGCGCATGTCCGAAACCCCGCCGACCGACGGCGCAGCCGATCAACCTGCAGCAGGCGGCGGTCAGCCCAGCCTGCGCGTCATCGCCCAATATCTGAAGGACCATTCCTTCGAAAGTCCGAGGGCGCCGCACAGCTTCAACGACGGCGCCGGTCAGCCGGGGATCGACGTGAATGTCGACGTCAGCGGACGACGCATCAACGGCGACAGCTACGAAGTCGAGCTGTCGGTCTCGGCGCGCGCGAAACGCGGCGATGAGATTACTTTCGTGGTCGAAACAACTTATGCTGGCGCGTTTGAAATTAAGAACGTGCCCGCAGAGCAACTGGAAGCCGTCATGCTGGTCGAATGCCCGCGACTGCTCTTCCCATTCATCAGACAAATCATCGCCGAGACGACGATCGCCGGCAACTTCCCGCCGATCATGCTCGATCCGATCGATTTTTTCGCAATTTACCAGCAGCGCAAAGCCCAGGGCGCGGCGCAGGCCGCGCAGGCCTAGGACCGGGGCTCGATTTTCGCCCAGAGGCTGCCGGGGCCCAGTTCGGCGACGAAGGCGCGGTGCGCTTCGGCCTCGACCGGCGTGAGGAGACTGGCGATCGGCGTGGGCCGGAGGCGGGCGGAGCGGCGCTTTCCATCCGAACGGGCCCGGCTGTCCTCGATGTTTTCGAAGTCGAGACCCGCCTGCGCGCCGCCGGTCAGTTCAATATAGACCGTTGCGAGGAGCTTTGAATCGAGAAGGGCGCCGTGGCCCTCGCGCTCGCGTTCGTTCAGGTCGATACCGAAACGGCCGCATAACGCATCGAGGCTTGCCGGCGCGCCCGGAAATTTCCGGCGCGCGATGAACAACGTATCCTCGATCTCGTTCTCCAGAACCGGAAGACCGGCCGCGGCGAGTTCCGCGTTCATGAAGGGCAGGTCGAACGCGACGCCGTTATGGGCGACGAGGCGCGCGTCGCCGACGAAATCAAGAAACGCCCGGGCGACCGAGGGATCGGTGAATACCGGCTTGTCGCTCAGGAACTCCGCCGAGAGCCCGTGCACCTTGAAAGCCCCGTCGGGCATGTCCCTTTCGGGATTTACGTAGGTGTGAAAGTTCCTGCCGGTGATCGCGCCGCGCACCATCTCCACGGCGCCGATTTCAACGACCCGGTGGCCTTCGTCAAACCGGAAACCGGTGGTTTCGAGGTCGAATACAATTTCCCGCATGGGTCTTGGCTAAACCGCTTCGCTCCGCGGGGCCAGCCCCAAACCCGGATCAGATAGACCGCCGTCTCGTCGCGGAGTTTCTTTGAGACGCCTCATGAAGGGCGTCCCGCCCGTGCCGAGTTCGGTGTCGTTTCCGGAGCGGCGCTTGATGAATCCAAGGCCTTTCACGCCGACACCGTCGCGGTGCCGCCCCCGATCTCCAGCATCACGTCGCATGCCTGCCCCGCTCTTCGAAGGATCGGCGCGCCTGAAATATGCGCTTGACTCATTTCGATGATTTGCTAAATGTAAAAATCATGACAGAGATCTTTAAAGCGCTAGCCGATCCGACCCGTCGAAGGGTGCTCGAGCTTCTGAAGTCGGGACCGAAAAGCGCGGGCGAGCTCGCGGGGCATTTCGTCGTCTCGGGGCCGACCATGTCGGCCCATTTCCGGACCCTGAAAGAGGCTGATCTGATCCACGCGGAACGGCGGGGCAAACAGCTGGTCTATCACTTGAAACTCTCGGTTCTCGAAAACGCGCTTCTCGGCTTTGCAGACCAGTTCGGTTTCGCCGCCGGAACACGCGCGCAGCCCGAAACAGCATCGCGGCAAGGAGTGAAATCATCATGAGACAAATCATCAGCGCCCTGTTTTTCGCCGGACTGATGCTGGCGATCGCCCTGTTCATCAGCTTCGGAGAAGAAAGGGGGCTCGTCGGAGACGGCGCGGAGCGCCAGGCGGGCGCACTGATGGGCGTCATTCTCATGTGGTTCGCCAATCTCCTCCCCAAACAGGCAAGCTCCGGCTGCAACGCCTGCGCGCCGGAAGGCGCGACGAGGATGCATCTCTTTGCAGGACAGATGCTGCTTGCGGCGGGCCTGATCCACGCGCTCATCTGGCTTTTCGCGCCGATCGAACACGCCAATTTCTGGGCGGCGGCGAGCGTTGCAACGGCCCTCGCAATCGTTCTTGCGCGCGCCATCATCCGCCGCACGCTCGCTTGAAGCCGGCGGCTCGACGGCGTCCTCGTCAGTGCATGGTCGCTTTTCGCGCGGCGAGCGTTTCTTTCACTATCGCGCCGAGGGCCGCCATGGCGAACGGCTTCTGGATGTAGGCCGCGTTCTCGATTTCATCGACCTGGTCGCGCACATTCGCTTCGGCGTATCCCGACATGAAAATCACGCCGGCTGAGAGCCCGATTTCCGCGCGGGCGCGCGCGACAAGGGTCGGCCCGTCGAGTTCCGGCATCATGATGTCCGAGATGACGAGGTCGAAATCGGTTTCGCGCGCCTGAAGTATCTCGAACGCGTCGACGCCGTCCTCAACGGCCGTCACTTCGTAGCCGGAGCGCTCGAGCGTCGCGACGACGAACGCCCGTACGGGGTCCTCGTCCTCCACCACAAGAATGCGCCCAGAGCCGGTGTAGTCCCCGGAGGCCGCCGCTTCCTCGTCTTCTTCATGGTCTTCTTCATCAATATCGCCGGTGAAGGCGGGCAGATAAATGCGAAACGCCGCGCCCGATCCTTCCTCGCTGTCGAGGAGGATCGCGCCGCCCATCTGACCGATCGCGCCGTGTACGGTCGACAGGCCGAGGCCGGTGCCTTTGCCTTCCTCCTTTGTCGTGAAGAACGGGTCGAAAATCCGGTCCGAGATGTCTTTAGGGACGCCGGGCCCGGTGTCGGCGACCTCGATGATTACGTGATCGACGTGGTCGAGCCCCGGCGCCTTCGCGCCCTTTATTTCTTCGGCCGTCGCAAGGTGCGTTGAAATCGTGAGCTTGCCGCCCTCGGACGCCATGGCGTCGCGCGCATTGACGGCGAGGTTCATGATCGCTGTTTCAATCTGGTTGCGGTCGACCTTGACCGGCGGCAGGCCGCGCCCGTTGACGATGGACAGCTTGACCTTTTCGCCCACCGCCCGGTCGAGGAAGCGCGAGAAATCGATCAGGATGTCGGTGATCGACTGGACTTTGCGCGTCAAGGTCTGCTTGCGCGAATAGGCGAGGAGCTGTTTCGTCATGTTCGCCCCGCGCTGAGCGTTCTCGCGAATCTGGACGAGTTCCTGATAGGTCGGATCGCCGACGGGGTGGCGCAGCATCAAATGCTCGCAATTGCCCATCACGACCTGCAGAAGATTGTTGAAGTCGTGGGCGACCTGGCCGGCGAGATGACCGATCGCCTTGAGCTTCTGGTCCTGGGCGTAGTCCTCCTCCATGCGCTTGCGGGCGGTGACGTCCACGGAATAAAGCAGCGTGCGCCGCACGCCGTAAGAGCCGCGCCGGCGCTTGACGGGCCGTGCGAAAATCGCATGGCAGCGCGCGCCGGCGCCTTCGCCGACGATCGCCTCGACCGGGCGCGGCGCCCCGCCGGCGCTCGCCTTGCGCCTGATTTCGGCGGCGAGTTCCTCAAGCGCGGCCGGGCTGAGACACTTGCTCAGGGGCGCGTTCTTTTTCTTGCCGCCGAATACGTCCGTGAACGCCTTGTTCGCCTCCGCGACCCGCGCGTCGCGGCCGATCTCCCCCTCGATCACCGCGACGCCGAAAGGCGCCTCGCCCATATCGCCTGAGACGGCGACTGTCTCTTCTTCCTCGGCCGCTTCCTCGACCGCGAGCGCGACGCACACGAAGCCCTCGCCGAGCCCGCCGCGGCGGAACGCCTTGAACGTCGCGTCGACGGGATCGCCGAAACGCTGTCGCACGCGCGCCTCGACGCTCGCGCGATCGACCCGCCAGAGCGCGCGCACGACATCCGCGCTCTCGCCGAGAACCACGTCGTCGATATGGCGCAGGCTCCCCCGCGAGGCGCCGAGCCGGTCGCGCATCGCGGCATTGGCCCAGGCGATCTGTCCCGACTTCTCGAGCGCGAAAACCGGATGCAGAAAATCCGCATAGGCCGCGGCGAGCGCATCGGTCTCCTCCTCGTCCAAGGGAAGCTCGCGCAGGCGCCAGCTGACATATTCCTCCGCTCCCGGCATCGGACGGACAGTCACCTCGAAACGCCGACGCTGGCCGCCGCCCTCCAGACCCATCAGCTGATAGATCGTCTCTTCCGCAGGCGCAGCGCTCTTGGCCGCCCGGCAGAGGCGGAAGAGCTTCGTCGCTTCGTCGCCCTGCTGCGCGAAGAGCCGATCGATGCGCGGCGGCAGGCCCGCCGGCCCCGTGACGCCGGCGTCGGCCGAGATTTTGTGATAGGCGGCGTTGGCGAAAACGACCACGCCGTCCCTGCGGGTGACGAGCCTTGCGTCGTCGTCGCCGTCCAGCACCTTTTCCGCGAGGTCGAGCGCGGCGAGCATGTCCGCGCCGGCGAGCTGCGCGGCTTCGGCCGGCGCCTTGCCCGACGCGCGGCGCAGCATCGCGCCGGTCAGCAGGACAGGCGAGAAGAGCCGCAGTGCGCCGCCGGCGATGAACAGCGCCAAAATTGAAACGAGACCGAAACCGAGAACGAGCCCGACGCCCGCTGCGCCGCCGGGCGTGAGGATCGTCAGGGCGATCGCCGCGAGCGCCAGCGCGACGCCCGCCCAGACAAGAAAAAACGAGGCGACCTGCCAGAAGGCGCCGCCGCGGCGCGGCGTTTCCTCCGTTCCGTCGCGGACGATTGCGGCGGCCGTCCTTTCCGCCTCGAAAGGCCGGTCCCCGCCGTCAGACGGTTCTGCGCGCGCGGGCCCATCGGCGTCGTCTATCGGGACCTCGCCCGCCGCTGGTCGCGCATCCCCGGCTTCGCCTTGCGCGGCGCGCCGCTCAAGCAATTCCGCATCCGTCATCGCTCTATCCTCCGCAGAACCTCAGGAACCGCAAACAGTCCGAGACTATGGGCCGGTTCGATCGGGCTCGCCAGCCGTTTAAGCGCCCTCATCCTAACAGGGCCTAACGGGTTAACGCGTCGTTAACACCTCAGGGGCCGGACGGCGCGCGGCCCATGATGAAGCCGATGACTTTCGCCACGGCCTCGTAGTGCTCTATCGGTATTTCCTCGTCGATCTCGACAGCGGCGTGGAGCGCGCGGGCGAGGGGCGGGTTCTGAACGACGGGCACGCCGTTGTCGTTCGCAACCTCGCGCATCCGCAAGGCCAGATCATCGAGGCCCTTGGCGACGCAGACCGGCGCGCCGTCCGCGTCGCCGCCGGGATCGTATTTCAGGGCGACGGCGTAGTGCGTCGGGTTCATGATCAGCACCGTGGCGTCTTCGACGGCGACCATCATGCGCCGGCGCGAGGCGGCCTCCCGCTCGGCCTTGAGACGCGCGCGGATCTGCGGGTCGCCCTCGGTCTCTTTCAACTCTCGCCGCACCTCCTCCTTCGTCATGCGCAGGCGCTTGCGCCACGCATGGCGCTGCCATCCGGCGTCGAGACCGGCGATCACGACCATGGCGCCCGCGGCGAGGCCGGTCAGCTTCATGACCATATGGAACAGCGCTTGAAGGAGCGCGCCCTCTCCGGCGCTGACGAGCCCGGCGAGCATCATTCTGTCGGGCCAGAGCGCAAACGCGAGAATGCTCCCGACGATGATCAGCTTGCCGACGCCCTTGGCGAAATTGACCAGCCCCGTCGCGCCGAAGATGCGCTTCGCCCCCGCGAGCGGGGAGATTTTCGAAAGGTCAGGGCGCATTCGCGCCGCCGTGAAGACGGGACGGGCCTGGGCCAGATTGGCGAGCAGGGCGGCGCTCGCCATGACGAGGGCTATCCCGGCGAGGGCGGCGCCCGTCCGCGCGGCGACGGCCGCGAAAAGAGTCTGCAGGGCGCGCGGGTCGGTTGCGATCTCGTGCGGGCGGGAGATGAAGGGCGCGCCGGCCGAAAGGACATCCCGCGCCGCGCCTGGCCCCGAGAGCCATAGCCCCAGCGCTCCGGCGGCCAGCATGGCGGCCGCGATCGCTTCCTGGCTTTTCGGCGCGTCGCCCTTTGAGCGCGCTTCCTCGAGCCGCTTCTGTGTCGGCTCCTCCGTGCGCTGATGCTGTTCGGACGTCTCGGCCACGTTCAGATCACCTCAGGAACCGGACCAGATGGGCCTCCATGGCGGCGAGGAAGGCGGTCATGACAAGGCCGGTCGTCAACATCAGGAGCATGAGGCCGAGGGCGAGGTTCGCGGGCATCAGCATGAAGAAGACCTGCGCCTGGGGCATAAGCCGGTTGAGGACGCCGGCGCCCATGGTGAAGACGAGCCCGAACAGAATGAAGGGCGCGGCGAGCCTCAGTCCGAGCGAGAAGGCCGCGACGACGGTCTCCGTCATGAATTGCGCCATCGAACCGATTTCGAGCGGCGCGGCGGGCGCAAGGAGCCCGTAGGAATCGGCGAGCGCCGCCAGAAGAAGATGGTGCATGTCGGTCGCGAAAACCATCGTCGTGCCGAGTATGGCGAGAAACCCGCCGACGATGGCGCCCTGAAGCTCCTGGGTCGGATCGAACACCTGGGCGAGGGAAAGACCCATCTGCAGGGCGATGATCTCCCCTGCGACGTTGAGCGCAGCCATGAAGACGCGCGCCGAAAGGCCGAGAAACACGCCCGCCGCAATCTCGCCGAAGACGACGCCCGCCATCCGCGCGAGCGGCGCATCATCGGCGGCGGGGCCGAAGGCGCCGCCGGCCGTCGGCGCCAGCACAAGCGCGACGGCGAGCGCGGCGGCGAGACGGATGCGCGGCGAAAGGGAGAAATCGCCGAAGGCTGGCGCCGTCATGAAGAACGCGCCGACGCGGCAAAAGACGGCGAAGGCCGAGAAGACGCTCACCGGCAGTATACTGAGGAAATCCCCCGTCATCGCGCCACGGGGCCGGGCCTAAAGAGCGCCGGCCGCGATCATCGCGTAGAGTTTCCGCGCGAAGCCGCCGAGCGCCGCGCCCATGAAGGGCAGGGAAACGGCGATCACGAAAAACATCACCACGATGCGCGGAATGAAGACGAGCGTCATTTCCTGGACCTGCGTCAGCGCCTGGAGAAGGGCGATGGCGAGGCCGACGAGCAGTCCGGCGAGCATGGCCGGGCCGGCGACGAGCAGCGTCACGAGGAACGCCTCGCGCGCGATGTCGAGAATGACGGCGCCGTCGACCATGAAACAGCCCTCCTTGCGAAGCCGGCAGAATTTGCCGACCCCAGGGTTAAGAAGGAAAGGTTAAGAAAGGATCGCCGCAAAACGGGCGCGTCGCGCGCATCCGACCTGATCGGTCAAAAGCGACGCACGCGCGCGCTGATCCGCCGGTTCTTCGCCCGGCCTTCCTCCGTCGCATTGTCGGCGATGGGAAATTGCGCGCCGTATCCTTCGGCGACAAGGCGTTCCGGAGCAACGCCGAGGGCGACGATCGCCGCCATGACGGCGGCGGCGCGCTCCTGGGAGAGACGCATATTGAGGTCGTCGCCGCCTGTGCTGTCCGTATACCCTGCAATTTTCAGTTCAAGGTCCGGATAGGCCGCCATGATCCGGGCGATGTTCTCGATCTGCGCGCCGGAGCGATCCATATCGAGCGCCGCCGAGCCCGGCGCGAAGGTGAGCCGGTCGAAGGTGAGCCAGCATTCCGGCTCAACGCAGGGGCCGCGCCCGGACGTGATGAATTCGAGGAGCTTCGCCTCGACGCCGTCCGGCGCGCCGCCAAGCGCGTCGACGGTCAGGCGCGGGGCCGGCTCGTCCGGCTCAGGGACGGCGGTCACGGCGTTGAGCGAGCCGGAAAGCGCCGGCGCGGCGGCGGCGTTCCTCGCTGACGGGGCTCGCGGAGGATCAGTTTGCCTCGCGGCGGGCTGATCTCCTTCCAGACCGGCGAGGCGCGGCGACGGGGCGCTTTCGGGCTCTTGGGCCGCGAACCAGCCGATGAGGCCCGCGACCACGAGAACGGGAACCGCCCAGATCCAGGCCGCGCGTCCCCCGGCCGCGCGGGGGGGCCGGGCCGGGGCGACGGGCGCGCGGAGACCGGCGTTGAAGCCGGCGTCCATATCCTCTTCCCCTCCATGGCGCACGGCGCCCGCGCTTGTCCCTTCGCCGGCGAAATCTGCGTCGGCGATCAGCGCCGGGACGCCGTCCGGCGCGGCGCGCAGGATAATCGCCTCTTCACTGGCGAGGTATCGCCGGAACGCCGCCGGCCCCAAATCCCGTTCCGTGATCCTGTCTCCGAGGGCTCCTGTAACGACGGGCGCCGCGAGACTGGAGAGTTCTTCGACGGTGTCGCGGCCGACGCCGGCCTCCGCGGCGACCGCTTTCAGAACTGCAGGCGCCTTCGGGCCGAACAGGTCGTTCACGAAGCGCCGCGAGATATCGGCGCGCGCCGCGTCACCGAGGGTCCCGCCGACGAAATCCCGGTTCTCCGGCGCGCGCAGACTTTAGAACAGAGGCAGCAGAAAGCTGTCGTCCATTGAGCCGACGCAAACGCCGGCAAGGATCGACGAGATCAGGCCGCGTAGCGCCGTCTCGGCCTCCTCTTCGCCGTCGCCGAAGCGGCGCGCCGCGGCGGCGGCCGCGCCATGCGGGATCCGGCGTTCGATCGCTTCAAGCAGCATTCCAACGGTCATTTCACGCCCTGTTCGTCATCGCGCCTCCGTCATAGGACATCGCGGCGGGCGCGTGCAGGCCGCGCGGCCGCGCGCAGCTCACACCTGACGGAATTGTAATCCGATCGCCGTCCCGGTCACGCTTAGCCGATGCGCGCGCCGTCAGATCGGCATGCGCATGATTTCCTGATAGGCTTCGATCACGCGGTTTCTGACCGCGATCGCGGCCTCAAGCGACACCTCCGCCGCCGAAATCGCCGTGACGACGTCGACGAGGCTCGCCTCGCCCGCCGCAA
>CAZBOC010000041.1:0-14499 GCA_964493225.1 uncultured Caulobacterales bacterium
ATGGGACGATGTCGCGTCGCGTTGTCTTTCCTGTACGAATTGCACGGCGGTTTGTCCGACCTGTTTTTGCACGACAGCCGCCGACCGCACAGATCTGTCGGGCCATGAGACCGAAAGGGTTCAGCAATGGGATTCCTGTTTTTCCGGGGAGTTTTCGGAACTCGGCGGCGGGCCGGTGCGGCGCTCGACAAAATCGCGATATCGACAGTGGATGACGCATAAGCTTAGTACTTGGATTGACCAGTTCGGCGTCAGCGGGTGCGTCGGTTGCGGGCGCTGCATCGCCTGGTGCCCGGCGGGCATCGATATCACCAAGGAAGCCGCCGCCATGCGCGCGGCGGCGGGAGCGACTGATGAAGACAGTTGAGGAACTGATCGCCAATCACCCCTTCCTCGAAGGTCTCGATGATGCTGACCTTGCTCTCATGGCGGGCTGCGCCAGAAACGTCGTTTTCGAAAGGGGCGCCTTTCTCATCCGCGAGGGTTGCGGTGCGGATCAGTTTTTTCTGATCCGGAAAGGGACTGTGGCGCTGGAGAGCTACGCGCCGGGCCAGGAGCCGCTGGTCTTTTTCACCGTTAAGGACAACGATTTCCTCGGTCTGTCTTGGCTCACGCCGCCCTATCGCTGGCAATTCGACGCGCGCGCCCTGGAGCCGGTGCGCGCGCTTTCGTTCGACGCGGTCTGTCTACGCGGCAAGTGCGACGAAAATCCTGAACTGGGCTTTGAGTTGATGAAGCGCTTCGTGCCGGCCCTGATGCGCCGGCTGCGTGCGGCTCGGCTGCAGATGATGGATCTCTACGGTTGTCGCCCCGTCGGCGGCGCCGGGGAAAGCGCCAGTTAGTGATGGACGCGCGCGCGCCGGTCCGAGGCGATGCATCAACCTCGCCAGCAATATTCAGGGTCGTGACGAAGCGCTGGGAGTTTGATGGAACAGCGAGCCTTGAGATCGAAGCCCCGGCCGGCGCTGAGGGATGGCGGCCCGCCTCGCCGGGCCAGTTCGCAATGCTTTACGCCTTCGGCGTCGGCGAGGCGGCTTTCAGCTTCAGCGCGCTGCCGGCGCGGCCGCGGCGTTATATCTGCACGATCCGGAATGCGGGCGCCGTATCCGCAGCGCTCACCCGTCTGAAGACTGGCGACGCCGTCGGCCTGCGCGGCCCGTTCGGGAAGGGTTGGCCAATTCAGGTCGCCGAGGACCATGACGTCGTCGTCATTGCGGGCGGGCTTGGTCTCGCTCCGCTGCGGCCTGCGATCGAGCATCTGTCGATGGTCGGCGCGCGCTCGCTTCACCTGCTTTACGGCGCGCGAAACCCTGCAACGATCTTGTTCAAACGCGATCTCGAATACTGGAGGAACAAGAAAGACATCGACGTGCGCGTGATCGTCGACGCTGCAGGGCCGGACTGGACAGGCGATGTCGGTCTCGTCACGACACTGATCGATGAGACCGAGTTCGAGCCGGCGCGGAGCTGCGCTTTCGTCTGCGGCCCCGAGGTCATGATGCGCTTTTCGGCCGAGGCGCTCTTGGACGCCGGCCTCCCCGCAGCCGCCATATGGATTTCCATGGAGAGAAACATGAAATGCGCCGTTGGATTTTGCGGTCATTGCCAATTCGGACCGGCGTTCGTCTGCAAGGATGGTCCCGTCTTCCGCTATGACGGCGTTCGCGACAAGATGTTTGTCAAGGAACTCTGACATGGCGTCTTCGCGCAAGCCAAAACTCGCGGTCTGGAAATTCGCGTCTTGCGACGGCTGCCAGTTGAGTCTGCTCGACTGCGAAGACGAACTCCTCACGCTCGCCGACGTCATTGATATCGCAAATTTTCCGGAGGCGTCGCGACGCGTCGAACGCGGCCCTTACGACCTCTCGCTCGTGGAAGGCTCCATTTCGACCGCGCATGACCTCAGGCGCATTCAGCATGTGCGACGTTTGTCCAAGAAGCTCGTGACGATCGGGGCCTGCGCGACCGCGGGCGGCGTCCAGGCGCTGCGCAACGGGCGCGATCTCGATGAATTCATCTCGATCGTCTATGCGAGCCCTGAATATATTGACGCGCTTTCAACGTCTTCGCCGATCAGCGATCACGTTCGCGTTGACTTCGAATTGCGCGGCTGTCCGATCAACAAGGGCCAGCTCCTCGAAGTCATCGCCGCGTTTCTGCACGGCCGGCGCCCGGCGGTCCCGACGACGAGCGTATGCACCGAGTGCAAGCGTCGCGGCGTCGTGTGCGTCATGACGGCGAAGCGCGAGCCATGCCTCGGGCCGGTCACGCAGGCGGGGTGCGGCGCAATCTGTCCAGCCTATAACCGCTCCTGCTACGGATGCTTCGGTCCCATGGAAGCCGCCAATGTGAAATCCCTGGCCGATCAATGGGCGGCGCTAGGCGCTGCGCGCGCGGACATTGCGCGCGCCTTTTCAACTTTCAATGTCGGCGCTCCGGCGTTCGAGCAGGCTGCGAGAGCCCATGGCGACGAAAACCATTAAGGTCGATTACCTTGCGCGCGTGGAAGGCGAGGGGGCCCTGACCCTGAAGATCCGCGACGGCGTCGTTCAGGACGCGCAGTTGAAGATTTTCGAACCGCCCCGATTTTTTGAGGCTTTCCTGCGCGGGCGCGGCTTTGCGGAAGCCCCGGACATCACCGCGCGCATTTGCGGCATTTGCCCTGTGGCTTATCAGATGAGTGCGGTCCACGCCATTGAGAACGCGGCCGGCGCGCTCGTGACGCAGCCGATCCGCGATTTGCGCCGGCTGCTCTATTGCGGCGAATGGATCGAAAGCCATGCGCTGCATGTGTTCATGCTTCATGCGCCTGACTTTCTGGGTTTCCAGGATGCGATCGAAATGGCGCGCGAGCATGGCGAGATTGTCAAAACGGGGCTTTCAATCAAGAAAGCGGGCAATGCGCTCGTCGCGCTGATCGGCGGGCGGGAGGTCCACCCGATCAATGTCCGCGTCGGCGGCTTTTACCGAACGCCGGACAGGCGCGATCTGCAAGAACTCGCCGAGACGTTGAAACCGGCGCGCGACGCGGTTCTTGAAGCTTTCGCGTGGGCGCAGGAGTTGCCTTTTCCGGATTTCGAGGCGGATTACGAAATGGTCGCCCTGCGACACGATACGGAATATCCGTTTAATGAGGGCCGGATCGTTTCGACCAGGGGGGTCGATATCGACGTGGCGGACTATGAGGCCCGTTTCGTTGAATATCAGGAACCCCACTCGACGGCGCTTCATTCCGCGATGAAGGAGCGCGGCGGCTATCTCGTCGGTCCGGCGGCGCGCTTCGCCCTGAACGGGGACCGCCTGACGCCGATGGCGCGGGAGGCGGCGAAAACGGCCGCGCTTGACGCGGCTTGCGCCAATCCGTTCAAGAGCATCCTTGTACGGCTCGTCGAAATCCTGTTCGCTTTCGAAGAGGCGCTTCGCCTGATCGAAGCCTATGAGGAGCCCGACGCTCCTGCGGTCCCGGTCCAGCCGAGGGCGGCGACCGGTGTCGCCGCGACGGAAGCCCCGCGCGGGCTGTTGTACCATCGCTATGAAATCGACGAGGGCGGAAACATTGCGCTAGCCAAGATCGTGCCGCCGACGTCGCAGAATCAGAAGCGTATTGAAGAAGACCTGAAAGGGATCGCGCAGAAATACGTAACCCTCCCGGATGCGGAGCTGCAGTGGCGCTGCGAGCAGACCATCCGCAATTACGATCCCTGTATTTCGTGCGCGGCCCATTTTCTGAAGCTGCACGTCGAACGCGGGGCCGCCGGGGGGCAGGCTCAGTGACCGTGAGGTTGATCGCCATCGGCAATCCTTGCCGGCGGGATGACGGGGCCGCGCTGCTCGCAGCGCAGGCGCTCCGTAAGCGGATCGGATCGGATGTCGACATCGTGGAGATCTCCGGCGAGCCGACCGCTCTGTTGTCCGCGCTGGAGGGCGCCGGCGCGGTCGTCCTTTTGGACGCTTCTGCTGCGGCGGGCGCTCCCGGGCGCGTCCGGCGACTTGTCCCGGGCGAGGACAGGCTCGCCCCCGAAGCGCCGGTCGCCTCCTCCCACGCTTTCGGGCTTGCGCAGACTCTCGCGCTCGCCGAGGCGCTCGGCGCGCTGCCGCCGAGCATCGTCATATTCGCCATCGAAGGGGAGGACTTCGACCATGGAGAGGGATTGACCCCGCGTGTCGCCGCAGCCTTGCCCGCGCTGGTTGAAAACGTCGAACGAGAAATCGGCAGGCTGCAGAAAGAGAGCTCCGTTCATGCATGAAGCATCGCTGATGAAAGATCTGATGCGGAAGGTTCTCGCCGTCGCTGAGGAGGAGGGGGGGCGCGTGATCCGGGTCAGCGTTTGGCTCGGGGCGTTGAGCCACATGTCGCCTGCGCATTTTCGCGATCATTTCGAGGCAGCCGCGAAAGATTCTGTCGCCGAGGGGGCCGCGCTGTCGATTGAAACCTCCGACGACGTCGGTCACGAGCGCGCGCAGGACGTTCTTCTGAAGAATGTGGAGCTGGCGATATAGCGGCGGTGGGCGGCATAAGTTCCGGCCAGGCTGCGCCTGCGCCGGTCGCGGGGCGTCGGCTGAACGTTCGCGGGTCCGTTCAGGGGGTCGGCTTCCGTCCGTTCGCGTACCGTCTCGCCTGCGCGCTTGGTCTCGCCGGCCGGGTCGTCAATTCGGCGCAAGGCGTCGTCATTGACATCGAAGGCGAGGAACGGATGCTTGACGTGTTCGTAGAGAGGTTAAAGACCGAGGCGCCGCCGCTCGCTTCCGTCGCCGACGTGCTCTGCGTGCGGCGAGCGCCGACAGGCGCTTCGACTTTTGAAATCGGTCCGAGCGTCGCGGGCGGCGGACCAGACGCGGAGCTGACGCCGGATGCGGCGATGTGTTCGGATTGCCGCGAGGAGATTTCGGATCCGCGCCAGCGGCGCTATCGTTATCCGTTTACGAATTGCACCAATTGCGGCCCGCGCTACTCCATCATGTTGGCCGCCCCCTACGACCGCGCCAATACGACGATGGCGCGCTTCGCGATGTGCGCGGCCTGCCGGGCCGAGTACGTTGATCCGCGCGATCGCCGGTTCCACGCCCAGCCCATCGCCTGCCCTGATTGCGGGCCGCAGCTCATTTTGAGATCGCGGTCGGGCGACGTCCTGGCGCGGAAAGAGGACGCCCTAATGTCGGCGGCGGGCAGAATCCGCGCCGGCGCGATTGTGGCGGTCAATTGGCTCGGCGGTGTTCATCTGGTCTGCTACAGCCGAAACGGCCGGGTTCTGGCGCGACTGCGCGCGCGAAAGCAAAGGCCGCGGAAACCCTTCGCGGTGATGGTGCGCGGTCCGGAACAGCTTGCCGATATCTGCACGCCGACGACTGCGGAATTGAAGCTGTTCGCCGCATCCCAAGCCCCGATCGTATTGGTGCGCAAACGGATTTGCCAATCTCTCTGCGACGCCGTCGCGCCGGCAAATCCTTATCTGGGCGTAATGCGCGCCTATACGCCGCTCCACTATCTTCTGCTTGACGAATTGGGAACGCCGCTTGTCGCGACCAGCGGCAATCGCCGCTCCGAACCGATCTCGACGAATGACGAGGAGGCCCTGCGTCGGCTGGACGGCGTCGCCGATTGCTTTTTGACGCATGACCGTCCCATCGCCCGGGCAGTGGACGACAGCGTCGTCCGCCGCGCGGCGGGGGCGACAATGACGTTGCGGCGCGCGCGCGGTTACGCGCCGGCCGGTTTCCCCATGGATGACGAGCCGCCCTCGATGCTGGCGGTCGGGGGCCATTTGAAGAACACGGTGGCGCAGACCGTTCAGCAGCGGGTCATTCTCTCGCCGCATATCGGGGACCTCGACACTATCGAAGCGCGAGAGGCGTTTGGGGCCACGGCGCGCGACATCGCCGGGCTGAACGACAAGCCGCTGGCGGTCGTAGTTTGCGATCAGCATCAGGAATATTATTCAAGTCGATTTGCAGAGAGCTTTGGCGTTCGCCGTATCCGCGTTCAACATCATCGCGCCCACATATTCGCCGTAATGGCGGAGCACGGCCTGCGTCCGCCACTGTTGGGGGTGGCCTGGGACGGCGCCGGCGCGGGGGAGGACGGGACTTTGTGGGGCGGGGAATGCTTCGCCGTCGACAGGACGTCGGTCGTGCGGGCGGCGCATTGGCTGGCCTTTCCGCTGCCTGGCGGCGAGGCGGCGATGCGTGATCCGCGCCATTCAGCGCTCGGGCTGGGCGCGGTCTTGCGCGATGACGCGCCCAATATCGCAAAACGGATGGCCGACCGACTGGACCTCGATGTCCGATCGACGGCGCTGTGTCAGAAGATGATAGCGCAAGGGATCAACGCGCCGCGCGCTACCAGCGTCGGCCGGATCTTCGACGGCGTCTCCGCCATGCTCGGCCTGTGTCGGGAGAACACCTATGAGGGCGAAGCCGCGACGATGCTGGAATTCGCGGCTGAGGGCTCTGGTGCGACGGCGCGATATCCGCTTCGGATGATGCCGAGCGCAACCGACAGCGCGCCGCGCGTGCTTGACTGGAGGCCCATGCTGACAGCGCTTTTGGAGGACTATGAATGCGGCCGCCGCGTGCATTCGATCGCGCGAAAGTTTCACAATACGATGGCTGAAGGCGTCGTGCTGCTCGCGAAGGCGCACGGGCTGAAAGCCGTCGCCCTTTCCGGAGGCTGTTTCCAGAACAGAATTCTCCTTGAGACGACCGTTTCGCGACTTCGCCAATCAGGTTTCACGCCCTACTGGCCGCAGAAGGCGCCGCCGAATGACGGCGGCCTCGCCCTCGGGCAGATATACGGCGCCGTGCGCGCGCTGAATACGAAAGATGCGTCATGTGCCTAGCCGTGCCTGGTGAATTGCTCCGTGTAAACCATGACGATGCCTTGCCTCGTGGAAGCGTTTCATTCGGAGGCGTCAGAAAGGAAATCTGCCTCGCATTGACGCCGGAAGCCGCGCCGGGCGATTACGTGCTCGTTCACGCCGGCTTCGCGATCGCCGTCGTCGATGAAGACAAGGCGCGCGATCTGGTCAGCGCTTTCGAAAGTCTGGGCGAATGAAATACGTTGATGAGTACCGGAACCGCGACCGGTCGATGGCGCTCGTTCGGGAAATTGAACGCACGGCGAGGCGACCATGGACGTTGATGGAGGTTTGCGGCGGGCAGACCCATGCAATCATGAAATACGGCCTCGATCGATTGCTTCCGGAAAGGCTGACGCTGCTCCACGGGCCGGGCTGTCCTGTCTGCGTCACGCCCGCCCGCATCATCGACCGGGCCGTTGAAATTGCTCTGAGGCCGGATGTTGTCATGTGCAGCTTCGGCGACATGATGCGCGTTCCGGGAACCGGCGGGTCGCTCAACCGCGCCAAGGCCCAGGGCGGCGACGTCCGCGTTGTTTACTCGCCGCTCGACGCATTGGCGATCGCCGAGGCCGCGCCGGACAGGGAGGTTGTCTTTCTCGCGATCGGGTTTGAGACGACCGCGCCGATGACGGCGATGGCGGTCCGTCGCGCAGCGGAGCTCGGGCTCGAAAACTTCTCCCTGCTTGCAAGTCACGTGCGCGTGCCGCCGGCGCTTGAGGCGATCATGACCTCGGACGGGCCGCATGTGCACGCCTTCCTCGCCGCCGGTCATGTTTGCACGATCATGGGATTATCGGAGTACGATCAAATAGCGGAACGCCATGGCGTTCCGGTCGTGGCGACCGGCTTTGAGCCTATGGATATTCTGGAAGGGGTGCTGATGGCTCTGCGCCAGCTTGAAGCGGCGACTTCGCGAGTGGAGATCCAGTATGCGCGTGTTGTGAGCGCGCGCGGCAACCGGACGGCGCAGGTGTTGATCTCGTCGGTCTTCGAGGTGGCGGATCAGGAATGGCGCGGCGTCGGCGTATTGCCGGCGAGCGGTTTGCGGCTGGCGCCCGCCTACGCCGCTTTCGACGCATCGAAGAAATTCAAAACCGGCGCGGTTGGGCCAAGCGCAGCTGAAACATCGTCAGTTTGCATCAGCGGGTCGGTGTTGCGCGGGGCGAAGAAGCCGCCCGAGTGTCCGTCATTCGGCGCGGCGTGCACGCCGGAAACCCCGCTGGGCGCGACGATGGTGTCTTCGGAGGGCGCCTGCGCCGCCTATTACCGATATTCTGGAAAGTTTCCCTGAGACGTGTCGGAGAATGGTGACAAGCCCGGAGCCGTTCCGCTCAACGCCTGTCCTGCGGCGATTACGGATTATCCCGAGGTCACGCTTGCGCACGGGGCCGGGGGAGCCTTGACCAGAAGACTGATCGACGAGATTTTCGCGCCGCTCTTTCAGAACGAACTGCTCGATCTCATGCATGACGGCGCGGTGTTCGACACGCCAGCACCGCGCATCGCATTCACAACGGACAGCTACGTCGTGAAGCCGCTCTTCTTTCCCGGCGGCGATATCGGATCGCTGGCCGTTTACGGAACCGTCAACGATCTTGCAATGTGCGGCGCCCGGCCGCTTCATTTAAGCCTTGCACTGATCATCGAAGAAGGGTTTCCCATGGAGGCGCTCTGGCGCGTAGCACGATCGATCGCGACCGCATGCCAAAAGACCGGCCTCGGCGTCGTCACCGGCGATACGAAAGTCGTAGACCGCGGCAAAGGCGACGGCGTTTACATCAATGCGACCGGCGTCGGCGCGGCGCCGGCCGGCCGGACTATCGATGCGAGCGCCATTCGTCCGAATGACGCGATCATTCTGAGCGGCGATATCGGGCGCCACGGCGTCGCGGTCCTTTCCGCGCGCGAAAACCTGGACTTTGAAAGCGATCTGGAAAGCGATTGCGCTCCGATCCACGAAGCCGTGACGGCGCTCATCGAGGCTGGCGTCGATGTTCACTGCCTGCGAGACCTGACGCGCGGCGGCTTTGCGACCGCCCTCATCGAATTGGCCCGGCAATCCGGTCTCGACATGAAGATCCGTGAATCTATGGTCGCGATCTCACCGGCCGTCCGGGGCTTTTGCGAAGTGGTCGGCCTCGACCCGCTCTATATTGCGAACGAAGGCCGTTTCGTCGCCTTCGTGCCGGCCGAGGAGGCGGAACGCTCGCTGGAAATCCTGCGTCGTTGCGATGTGTCCCGCGAGAGCGCGATCGTTGGCGTCGTGAAGGAGAGGGGGGCGGGGATCGTGGCTTGCGAAACGACGCTCGGTCAGCTGCGGCCGCTTGATCTTCCAACCGGTGAAATGCTGCCTCGTATCTGTTGAGCGCGCCCTGCCTTTCCGGATGTCGTACGCCGCGGTTCGCCGCCTCATTCGTTCAATGAAGAGCCCGACATTGTCCCACGCCGCAACAGCGCCGGTGGAAATGTCGGGACCTTGGCGACTTTTTTCGTGACCTGCTATTTTCGTGACATCATGGGAAACATGACGAAAAGACTGCCCGGCGCGGTTTTGCTCCAGAACTTCTGCATGAGCTCGCTCTGAGCCTGGACGTCGTCGCTGAAGCGCTGCATCGCTTTCGAGCACAACTCGCTCCAGGCCTCCATCACTTCGGTATTGTCGACGCCGTTTTCCATCAATTTGCCGAAGTCGATCGCCGTTTTCGCAGCGTCATGGCGACGTTCGCACCAGCCTTCAAAGAAGTCTTGCATGTCTTCGACAAAGGCGTCCTCGGACTTCCAGAAGCGTTCGGTTTGTTCGCCAATGAACTGCCGGCCCTGTTCATTGTTCATCATCCGGTTCGTCCATTGCTCCATCGTCTTCGAGAACGTCTCCTGTGCAGCCATCGTTTCCTCTTCCTTTCAGGTTTTCCAATTGATAGCGCGGCGTCCCGATT
This sequence comes from uncultured Caulobacterales bacterium, assembly GCA_964493225.1. Classification (GTDB taxonomy): domain Bacteria; phylum Pseudomonadota; class Alphaproteobacteria; order Caulobacterales; family Parvularculaceae; genus JAJFFW01. The sequence continues at coordinate 9,794 of CAZBOC010000041.1, forward strand.
TGGATCATTGACGCAGGTCAATCCCCGTCGGTTGAGGGCGAGGCGACATCGTCGGCGGGTTCCGGGGAGCGCTCAGAAGATGGGGGATCATGCCGGGATCAGCGTCGGAAACCCGACCGCCAACACCAACCGCGCCGCCTGTGCGCCCAACGTTCCGGGATGCAGGTTTTTCCATAGACGCGGCGTCAGGCGGCGCCCCCCAATAAACCGCCTTTCAGACGCACGCGCGCCCGCTCCAACGCCAATCACCCCTGATCCAGACAGCCCGCAAGGATGGTCGCGGCGGCTGCCGCATCCGCTTCGGCGGCGGAGGAGCCGGCTTCAGATAGACCAATCCGGGGGCCCGCGCCGACGGGGCTATGCCGATAATGCAAGTGTACGAAGCATCCGCTGACGATCACGGCGCAAGGGTTGAGAAAACGATTCGCACCGACTGTGGCGGCCGGAATCGCCAATCGTCATTTTTACCCAACGTTGGGCGCTCGTCGGCGTCAATCTTCAGTTTGAAATCTCGAAGCGAAGCACTTTGTCGGCGACATTCTCACCGGACCGTGGCGCGACGCAGCGCGGCTCGAGGGCAAAGCCCATCATCGCGCCGCCAACAAGCGAGTTTTCCTTCAATTCAAACTCGGCGATCGTTGTCGCCGGAGCCGAAGCGTAAACGCCTTTGACGGCGCCTCCCGCCGCATCGGGCGCGTCGTCTTTTTCAAGTCGTAGCACTGTCCAGCAGACGAAATCAGCGGTCGATGTCGAAATTCCTTGCTTCAGTTCCCGCACATAACCCGCGTAGCGCTTTAACTGACCGGGCGCTCCGCGGGCTTCGTAGTCGCACCTTAAAAACCGTTCGCTTTCCGGGAGAAGGCGGATGTCGCCGTCGATCTCGCAAGTGAGGGCTCCCAATACGTCAAATTTTTCATAGAGCTGCGATTGATCGGCGGATGCAGCCGCCGAAATGCAGAACAAACCAAGCATAAAGGCGAGTAGCGATTTCACAGGCGTCTTCCAATGTTGCGGCGTGAAGACCGTCAGGTGACGACGCGCAATATTCATTGATCAAAATCAATGGCCGGCGCTTTCCCGACCGGTGGCCCGTCGACAAACCGAACATCCTCGCCGCCCGGCTGCCGCGAATGCATCCAACCCCTTTTGTACGTGCGCGTGTTCAGTCTCGCGACGATTAGCGGGACTTCGCTTGCCGGCTTCGCGAAATCATTCGACCGGCTTTGACCACGATCAACGCCGAATGCGCGAGTTCGGGCAGAATGGAAAATCGTTACACGGTCGACAAGGCCCCCCGCGCGGATCGCGAGCGCGGAATGCGCCCCATGAGCGCGTGAAATGCTCAACAGGAGGACGAAGATGAAGGTGAGAGATGCGATGCATAAAGACGTCATGTGGCGTTCTCCGACGACGCTGCTTTCCGAAATCGCTAGGCTGATGCAGAGGGAAGGCATCGGATCGGTCCCGATCGGCGAGAACGATCGTCTTGTGGGCATGGTGACGGACCGGGATATCGCCATTCGCGGCGTGGCCCGGGGCGAGGATCTGTCTTCAAAAACGGCCCGCGACGTCATGTCCGCAGGCCTCACCTATTGCCGTGACGATGAAGATATGAACGACGCTATTGAACGCATGGAAAAAAGAAGGATCCGGCGACTTCCGGTGATCAATGCCGAAAATCGTCTTGTTGGCATACTGAGCCTCGGCGACGTGTCGCAGGCGACGAGCCCGGCAAAGGCCGGCGGCCTCCTGCAGGCCGTTTCTGCGCATCACTGAACCGTTCGCGGCCCCGATGGCCCCACGCTCCGTCATTCAACACGGCGTCAAGCCTCGGGGACCGTGGGCGAAGCTGCCGTCAGTGGATGGAAAGAGTTTCGCTGCGCGGCGCCTAAGGCGTGCAGAACGGTGCGACTGCGTCCTGAGGAAACGCGGGACGGCGAATGTCAAAAGCTCCGTATCAGAAAAAAAGCGAGGCGGCGGCGGGGGCTTGCCTGCTTGTGTCTGTTGGCCCGGATGGGCGAATGAAAGGAACCGGCGAACGGGCGTTGACGCTGTTGAGCGGCGGCGCGTCGCCCATGGGGAACGGCTTTTCGATGACGGCGAACACAAATTGTAGAAATCAAGCAGGGGCTTCGGCGGGTTCGCGCCGGACTTGTCGGCGGATCCCGGTACGATCCTATCAGCGAAGGGCGAACCGACGAGCCTGCAGTGTAAAACCTGCGCGAAGCCAATTTGTTGCGTAGACTGAACAGTGTGGAGCCGCGCCATGGGCGAACGCGATAAGCGTTTTCGTTCGCTCGGGTGGCGTCAAAGTTCCGGGGAGACCTCCGGTCCGAGACGCGCGCCACCTGTCGACCGGCGCGGCCGAAGCCCGCGCTGGCCAATCCGTCGGCGCTTCCTATATCAATCTGTGAACGCTGCATATGCCGGGCGACGACTTCCGTCGAATCACATTGGCGTTCAGTGTCAGGATCGCCTGGTCTGCGACATGATGGATTGTCGGATATAAGTATTCGACGCTGCGACCTGAGTTCCATTGACCGAAATCAAGCTCTGATTTCAATCGGTCGCTCCCCGCGACCTTGCGCGCGTGCATGGAGGAAATGCGAAGAATTGATTCGGGTCAATACACGGCCCCGTTCGCCGTGATAAAAGCTTCCGCATCGTTGCTGATTTCACCGCGACCCGTTGGAAAGGAGACAATGGAAACGGTTCCGAATATCGCATTCGATGGCGTCGAACCATCAGAGAGGACCATGGCTCGGGTGCGTAACGAAATCTCGAAACTCGAGCAATTCTATGGGCGCATCACCTCCTGCCGCGTGGTCATTGCAAAACGTCAGCGCCGGCATGTCCACGGCGACCTTTACAGCGCATCGGTGCGCCTTTCGCTTCCCGATGGCCGGGAGGTCGTCGCCAACAGAAATCCGCCGGCGGACCACGCCCATGAAGACATTGATGTCGCGGTTCGCGACGCGTTCGCCGCCGCCCGGCGACAATTGCAGGACGAGGCGCGGAAACTGCGCGGCGAAGTGAAACACCACGACGATCCCCCGCAAGCCATTGTGGGCACTCTGGTCGCGGAGGAGGACTACGGGTTCATTGAGACCGCTGACGGGCGCGAGCTTTACTTTCACAGAAACAGCGTTGCGAAAGATGGCTTCGACCGTTTGAAGGTCGGGGATCATGTCACCTTCAACGAAGCGATCGGTGACAAAGGCCCCCAGGCGACAGTTGTAAAGCCTGCTTGAAAGGGAGATGGGACCCATGGCGACGCCCGCGCCGGAATTGTCGATCGATCCGGAAAAGGTTGTTTTCATCGCCATGAAGGCGAGGGAATTCGAAGCCAAGACAGAAGCCGCCGGCCTGGAGGAAGGCTCCAACCCGAGCGATGATCGCGAGGTCGCCGTTCTTGAAGATAATCCGGACGACGCGACGGGGGAGGAACTCGCGGCTGCGCTTGAGAATCTCAATGAAGATGAACAGTTCGATCTCCTCGCGCTAACCTGGATCGGCCGTGGAGAATTCGACGTCGGCGATTGGCTCAAGGCGCGAAGACGGGCGCGCGCCTTAACGCATAAGCATATTCCGCGCTACCTGATGGAGACCCCGCTTTTCAGCGAGTATCTTGAAGAGGGCTTGTCGCTGATGGGTCGCGATCTCGGTCAGATCGAGCGTAAGCGCTTGTGAGATCCGTAAGCGGAAATTGATCGGCCTCAATTTTCGCGGGCGATTGCAGGGCCATGATGCTGAGAGTGCAGAGCAAGTCTCGCCGGACGAAGCGGAAACGCGAAACATATGAGGAAATGATCAAACACGGCTGTGCGACACATCAAGCCACATCGACGCAACGGCCCGCCGCGGGCGTCCAAGCCCTGTGGCCGCCCAGTCTAAGCGGCGACCGCTTCAGCCTTTTGCGAAGCGATCTTGCGCTTTAACGGAAACGAACGTGTTCGAAAACAGACAACAGGCGGGTGAAAAACTCGCAAACGCGCTTCAGCCCTACGCCGAGGGATCGCCGATCGTCTATGCCCTGCCGCGGGGCGGACTGCCCGTTGCGGCTGTCGTCGCGGACGCGCTCGGCGCGCCGCTGGATCTCATACTTGTTCGCAAGATTGGAGCGCCGGGCCGACAGGAGCTGGCCATCGGCGCGTTGGTCGACGGCGCCGAGCCGACATTTATTCTCCATGAGGACATTATCGCGCGCCTTGGAGTGAAAGACGCGTATATCGCGCGCGCCAAGGCCGAGGCGCTAGACGAGATCGAGCGTCGGCGAGCGCTTTACTTTCAGGACCGCCAACCGGTTTCCGCGAACGCGCGAACGGGGATAATTGTGGATGACGGTCTTGCTACCGGCGCGACAATGGAAGCGGCCGTCGAATCGGTGCGCAACGCCGGATCGAAAGCGGTGATCGTCGCCGTGCCGACGGCGCCGCGCGAGACGGTCACCCGCCTTCAGAGGAAGGCTGACGCTGTGGTCTGTCTGGAGACGCCTGCAGCCTTCGTATCCGTTGGCGGGCGATATCGCCACTTTCCACAGCTGACGGATGAGAATGTGCTCCGCATAATGAAGGAACACGGGACGCGAGAAAAGCCCAAAGAAAGTCTTGTTCGCAGGTTTGGTTGAGCGCCGCCGCAATCGGGAGTCGACAAAATGAGCCTATCGGGAATGCCTGAATTCGAGGACGCTAGCCTAACGACAACCG
>CAZBOC010000042.1:0-14169 GCA_964493225.1 uncultured Caulobacterales bacterium
CGGCGTGGAACCCCTCCTGCTGCGCCCAGGCCAGACCGCAAACCGCTGACGCCGCCGCGACCGCGGCCAGCGCGGCTCCTCGTTCGCCCATATCTCTCGCTCCCGATTTCCGTCCGTTGGGTTCTTTTGCATACTGGCGCCGCGCCGCGACGAACGCCACCTTCAGAGCGCGAGCGCGCGCCCTCGCCCGCCCAGAGACCGGCCGAACCCGTTATCTTGCGGGGCGGCCCCCGAACGCCGCATTGCGCTGGCGCAATGCGGCGTTCTTTTTTGGCGGCGATCCTTCTCCACCATGAGACATGTCGGCGTGATCGGATACGATGAATTCAATCGCGCGCTCCTCGGCGAGCTGCGCCAGTCCGGCGCTGTCAGCTTTCACGGGCTGCTCGCCTATGACGAAGTCGTGCGGCCGGCGTCGCGTCAGATTGATTTCGACGCGCTGGTCGACCTCGCCGAACGCCGGCTCAGCGATCTCCCCGCTGCGCTCGATGCGATCATCGGCTGGTGGGACTTTCCGACCTCGGCCATCGCGCCCCTCCTCAAACGCCGCCACGGTCTGCCCGGCCCGACGCTTGAGGCGGTCGCCGCATGCGAGCACAAATACTGGGCGCGGCTGGAACAGGCCGCGACCCTGCCGGACCTCGTGCCGCAGTTTCAGGCTTTCGACCCGTTCAGCGACGATCCATGGTCGACGATCGACATGCCGCCCCCCTTCTGGATCAAGCCGATCAAGGCGCATTCGTCCTATCTGGGCTTTCGTATCGACGACGAGGCTGATTTTTCGCGCGCCTTGCCGCTGATCCGTAAAGGGATCAAACATTTCGGCGAGCCTTTCAATGCCTTTCTCCGATCGGTTGACGTCCCCGAGGCCGTCGCCGGGATCGACGGCAATCATTGCCTCGCCGAGGCGATAATTTCCCAGCGAAATCAGTGCACGCTCGAAGGCTATGTCCATGCCGGCGAGACGATCGTCTATGGTGTGGTCGATTCCATTCGCGAGGGCCGGCGTCAGTCGTCGTTCTCCCGTTATCAGTATCCCTCGCGACTGCCCCGCGCCGTTCAAACCCGCATGATCGACGCCGCCGGGGCCTTCATGGCGCGGATCGGTTATGACAGGGCGCCGTTCAACATGGAGTTTTATTGGTCCCCTGAAAATGACAGGATCCAGCTGCTCGAGGCCAATACGCGGATCTCGAAGTCGCACAGCCCCCTGTTCGCGATGGTCGACGGCGCGCCGCACCAGCAGGTGGCGCTGGACCTTGCGCTCGGCGAAAAGCCCGATTTTCCTCAGCGACAGGGAAGTCATAAGGTGGCGGCGAAATTCATGACGCGCCTGTTCGAAGACGCCAAGGTTGTCCGTACGCCAACACCCGCGGAGATCGCCAAACTCCACGAGACCATGCCCGACGCCCGCGTGCGAATCTTTGTGCAGGCCGGCGATCGGCTTTCGCATATGCCGTACCAAGACAGCTACAGCTTCGAAGTTGCAGAGCTTTTCCTCGGCGCGCCGTCCGAGGACGCGCTCCTGGAGAAGCACGCGGCGGCGCGGCGTCTTCTGCCCTTCGAATTCGCCCCCCTCGGCGCGGCCCCGTGATGCGCGCGGCGAGCGCCCCGATGGACGTGATCGAGGACGAAAACGTTTTCGTCGCCATGCCGGACGGGGCCCGGCTCGCGGCGCGCATCTGGCGCCCGGCCAATTCCGACGCGGCGCCGGTCCCTGCGATCCTCGAATATATTCCGTATCGCAAGCGCTTCGGCACCGCAGTGCGCGACGCCGTCACCCATGGCTACCTCGCTGGCCGCGGCTATGCCTGCGTCCGCGTCGATCTGCGCGGCAGCGGAGAGTCGGACGGCGTTTTGCGCGACGAGTATCTCGAGCAAGAACTCTCGGACGGAGAGGCCGTCATCGACTGGATCGCGCGACAGCGCTGGTGCGACGGGCAGGTGGCGATGATGGGCATTTCCTGGGGCGGGTTCAACGCCCTGCAGATCGCGGCGCGACGGCCGCAAGCGCTGAAGACCGTCATCACGCTGTCCTCGACCGACGACCGCTACGCCGACGACATTCATCACATGGGCGGCTGCCTGCTCGGCGACAATCTTTCCTGGGCCGCCGTCATGCTGTCCTACAACAGCCTGCCGCCCGACCCTGCGCTGGTCGGCGCGCGCTGGCGAAGGATGTGGATGGAGCGGCTGGAGGGCATGACGCCCTGGCTCGAGACGTGGCTGACCCATCAGCGACGGGACGATTACTGGCGACACGGATCAGTCTGCGAGGACTACGCTGCGATTACCTGTCCCGTATTCGCTGTGGGCGGATGGGCCGACGGTTACTCCAACGCCGTCTTTCGCCTGCTCGCCAACCTTTCTGCGCCCCGACTGGGTCTCATCGGACCATGGGGACACCGCTATCCGCATTTCGGCGCGCCGGGGCCGGCGATCGACTTCCTCCCGGAGGCGCTGCGTTGGCTCGATCACTGGCTCAAGGGCCTCGACACAGGGATCATGGACGAGCCGATGCTCCGGGCCTGGATGCAGGAAAGCGCGCCGCCTACGAGCCAGTACGACCATCGCCCCGGCCGCTGGGTCGGCGAACGGGTCTGGCCTCCCGCTGCGCCTGAGACGCGGGTCCTCACACTGTCCGAGGGCCGATTATCGCAGGAGACGGAGAGCGGCGCGGCGACGGGCGAGACCGTCTCCATCCAGTCGCCGCTCACCGTGGGGCTGTTCGCGGGCAAGTGGTGTTCCTACGCGTCGGGCCCCGATCTCGCCCACGACCAGCGCCAGGAAGACGGCGGCGCCCTCGTATTCCAGAGCGCGCCGCTCCGCGAGCCGCTTGAAATTCTCGGCGCGCCGGTGCTGGAGATCGACGTCTGCGCGGACAGACCGGTGGCGATGATCGCAGCGCGACTTTCAGACGTGCGTCCGAACGACGAAGCGACAAGGGTCACTTACGGCCTTCTCAATCTCGCCCATCGCGACGGCAGCGAGCAGCCCGCCCCGCTCGAACCCGGTCGACGCTATCGGATCCGGCTGCAACTCAACGAAATCGCCCAGTCGTTTCCCGCCGGCCACAGATTGCGCCTGTCGCTATCCAGTTCCTACTGGCCGCTCGCCTGGCCGGCGCCCGAGCCGGCGCGGTTGACCTTTCATTTACGGAACGGCGCGTTCACGCTGCCGGTTCGGCGCGCGGACGGCGAAAAGGGCGTCCCGGAGATTGCATTCGCGCCGCCGGAAGGCGCAGAGCCCCCGGCGCGAGACCTTCTGCGCCCGGAGGAGCACGCCTGGACGGTCCGCCGCGACCTGGCGAGCGACGTCTCCGTGCTCGAAGTCACCAATGATCGCGGGCGTTGGCGTCTAAAGGACATTGATCTTGAGGTCGACGCCGCGGGCTTTGAATGGTACCGCGCCCGCGGCAACGACTTCAACTCCGTCTGCGGCGAGACTTTTTGGCGGCGAAGCCTGGCGCGCGGCGACTGGGCGATCCGAACGGAAACGCGCACGATTTTGACGTCGACGACGAGGTTCTTTCAGATTGACGCCGAGGTCGACGCCTATGAGCGCGCCGGCGACCATGACCGGCGCGTTTTCTGCCGAAGCTGGTCGCGCAAGGTAGCCCGCGACCTTATCTAGACGCCAACCATCCGCAAGGGAGGGAACGCCATGACAGAAAACCCGCCGTCGCCGGCCGAAACGCCGTGCCCGATCCGCATCAGCCATATCCTGACGCCGGTCGACATGCGCCACCGCGAAGCCTCGGCGGCGGCGATCAGCGCCGCTGCTTGGTTCGCCGCTCAGACGGGCGCGCGCATTTCGGTCCTCACCGTGGCGCGTCCGCTCGGCGACGCGATCACCGAAATGCCCGAAGGCGAAAAGCCCGCCTTCGACGCCTTCGTCGCCGCGCAGGCGGAGAAACAGGGCCGTCCCCTCGAAGCGGTCTTCCGCAGTCACGAATCCGTCGATCACGTCATACAGGAAGAGATCAGGGAACGCGAAATCGACTTCGCGGTCATGGCGACCCACCACCCGAGGCTGGCCGACCATCTGTTCGGTTCGCACGCCTCGCAAACCGCGCTCCACGCCGATTGCTCAGTGCTCGTGATCCGCAGCGCCTGACCCAGCAGCGGCGCGCCGAGACGCCCCGGCGGGCCCGGGCTCGTCGTTCCCTCTCGCCCGCGACCCAAAACGGTCCTATGAACAGATCGGAGCGGCGGCGGCGGCGTGAAGAGCGTGTCCGGATTTGAAATCATCTGGCTTTTGTTGATCATCTCGGCATTGCAGCCGGTACTTGCGCGCCGGACGCTGGAAGCGATGCGGCAGAACCGGATCGCACGCATCGAGCGCGATCGCCGGTCGCGCGTCATCGTTTTGATCCATCGCCAGGAAACCATGAGTTTCCTCGGCTTTCCGCTGATGCGTTATATCGACATGCAGGATTCCGAACAGGTCCTGCGCGCCATCCACCTGACGGACGACAACGTCCCCCTCGATATTGTTCTGCATACGCCAGGCGGTCTCGTGCTCGCGTCGGTCCAGATCGCCCGGGCCGTCAGAGCGCACCCGGCGAAGGTCACGGTTTTCGTGCCGCACATGGCGATGTCCGGCGGCACGTTGATCGCGCTCGCGGCCGATGAGGTCGTCATGTGCGAGCATTCCGTGCTGGGGCCCGTGGATCCGCAAATCAATCAGAACCCGGCGGTTTCCATCATCAAGGCCGTCGAAGCCAAACCGGTCGCAGAGGTCGACGACCAGACGCTGATCCACGCCGATGTCGCGCGCAAAGCAATCGCCCAATTGCACGAGACCGTCGAACGCATCCTGCCGCGATCGATAGACGACGCCTCCCGAAGCCGGTTGGCCGATGCGCTGACGTCGGGAAAATGGACTCACGATTATCCGATCCTGGCCGAAGACGCCTCGGCCGCCGGCATCCCCGTCTCCACGGCGATGCCCGAAGCGATCCTCGATCTCATGACCATGTACCCGCAACCGAAACGCCTTCAGCGCTCGGTGGAGTTCTCGCCGGGTCCGAGAGAGCGCCAGCCACAGGAGAGCGGCCGGCTTTAGCCGGGACGCGCCGCCCGGGGCATTGACCCCGGTCAACGCCGCATGACCCGCGCCGCGCTAAACGCCTCTCATGACGAACGCCGTCGCAACCCTTGCGGGCCAGGAGCGCCTCAGCAAGCTGCGTCTCGCCCGGAGCGGACCGGCCAAGGCGACGCGGGCGGTCGCACGGACGTTCGACGCATCCACGCTATTCAGGGAGCTTAAAGCATGACGGCCAGAAAAGTCGCGCTCGTCACCGGCGGCGTCCAGGGGCTCGGCGCAGCAGCCGCGCGAGCGCTCGCGGAGGAGGGCTGCGTCCTCGCGGTCACGAGCCGCGAGCGCAGACCCGACGCCGAAGCCTTTTGCGCGCAGCATTCGTTCTCCTATCACGCCTGGGACGTAAGCGAGTTCGAGGCCTGCGAAAGCGGCGTTGCAGCGGTCGAAAAAGACCTCGGCCCGATCGACGTTCTCGTCAATAACGCCGGCGTGACCCGCGACGCGATGTTTCACAAGATGTCGCCGCAGGACTGGCGCGCCGTCGTCAGCGTCGATCTCGATTCCATGTTCAACATGACGCGCCAGGTCATCGGCGGAATGCGCGCGCGCGGCTTTGGCCGCATCATCAACATTTCCTCGGTGAACGGCCTCAAGGGCCAGATCGGGCAGACGAACTATTCCGCGGCGAAAGCCGGCGTGCTCGGCTTCACCAGGGCGCTGGCGCTGGAGAGCGCGTCGAAGGGCGTGACCGTCAACGCGATCGCTCCGGGCTATTGCGATACGCCGATGGTGGCGTCCGTTCCCGACGAGGCGCTGGAATCCATCAAGGCGCAAATCCCGGTCGGGCGCCTTGGCGAACCTCGCGAGATCGCCCGGGCGGTCGCTTTCCTTGCAAGCAGAGACGCCGGCTTCATCACCGGCGCGACAATTTCCGTCAATGGCGGCATGTATCTGCACTGAAGCACGGGGCCGGGCGTTTTCAGCGCAGCCGCCAAAAGCAAGAAGCCCCGCAAGGAAATGACGCGATCAGCCGCGCCGCGAAGTTCGCCGGCATTTCGCCGCCTCCTGGCGGTCGTCGCCGCGGCGATCGCAATCATCGGCGCGTCGACTGCGCGCGCCGCCGAGGGACCGGTCACCGTCCACTTGTTCTGGACCGAAAGCTGTCCCCATTGCCAGAAGGCGAAGGCGTTCGCGCAGACGCTCGCGCGCGAGGCGGACGATGTCCGGTTCGCTTCCCATCTATTGTCGCAGGGCCCGGAGCAAAGGGTTCTGTTCGAACGGGTCGCGGCCGCCTTCGACGTCGACGTTCCCGCGGTCCCGCTCATCGTCGTCGGCGAAGGCCATGTCGTCGGATTTCGCGATGCCCGCACAACCGGCGAAACGATCCGCGGCATGATCGCCGCATGCCGGCGCGCTCCCTGTGCGGATATCGTCGGCTTAATCGAAAGTCGGATGGCCGAAGAAGCGGCGCCCGCGGAGCCGACCCGGCCGCCGGCGCCCGTCCCGGTCCGCCTGCCCCTGTTCGGGGAGATCGATCCCGCCGGACTTTCGCTTCCGGCCCTGACCGTCCTGATGGCGGCGATCGACGGCTTCAACCCCTGCGCCATGTGGGTCCTCGTGTTTCTCATCAGCATACTTGTGGGGATGACGGATCATTTGCGCATGTGGCTCCTTGGCGGCGCGTTTCTCGCGACGTCGGGCCTTGTCTACTTCGTCTTTCTCGCAGCCTGGCTGAACGTCTTTCTCGTGCTCGGCGCGCTCGTCTGGGTCCGGATCGTCATCGGTCTCCTCGCCATCGGCGGCGGCGGATACTATCTGCGAGAGTTCTTCGCGAACCCCGAGGGGGTTTGCCGCGTCGCCCCCGCCGGCCGGCGGGGGAAAATCATGGACCGCCTGAAAGCCAGCATTCGGGAAAAGCGCTTTCTCTACGCGCTCGCCGGGATCATCGCCGTCGCATTCGGCGTCAATCTCATTGAGCTCCTGTGTTCGGCCGGGATCCCAGCCGTCTTCGCGCAGGTATTGGCCATGAGTGAACTGCCGCAATGGCGCTATTACGCATATCTTCTGCTTTATGTTGTTGTTTTTCTTCTGGACGATCTAGCGATCTTCGCAGCCGCCATGGCGACCTTGCAGGCGACCGGCCTGACGGCGGCCTATTCTCGCTACTCCCGTTTGATCGGCGGCGTCGTTCTGTGCGCGATCGGCATGTTGCTCTTGGCGGCGCCGGATCTCCTGACGTTTTCCGGGGCGCGCGCGGTCCGACCGGCGTGACTTAACGACGAGCCCGGAGGACGCGCCCGGAGGACGCATCCGGGCCGCCGGCGCCGCGCCGAACGCGAAGCGCAACCCGGTGCATTGATTTGACCCCTGACGGCATGGCGGAGGAACGCCGGAGCCGGAACGTTCTCCGCCGGATGCGCTCCTCATCAAGAATGATCGCGACCTCGCAAGGCTGTCGGCAAATTGGCGCCGCCAACCTTGCGGGGCCATCGTCTCGCGCTCGCGATTTCGTCGGCAGCGGGCGAGGGGCGGCGGGCGAGGTAGCGGGCGACGTTGACAATCACCGGCCTGCGCGCGAGCCTTGAAGGGCCAAGGCGGCGGCGGGTCCGCCGGCGGAGGGCCAGGAGGGTCGAACCGAGGCCGCGCGGCGAGGCGTCATCAGTTTCCCGCTGCGGACCGCGAGGCGCGCATGAAGCTACGCAGAACAGGCACGACGCGTTACTGGTGGCTGAACCCGCCGCTCCTCGTCGGCGTTTTCGTCGCCATCGCGCTCGCCGTCACTGTTTCCGCATCGATCAGCGACCGGTCCGTGCGCAAGAGCGGCAACCAGTACTGGGCGGACTTCATCCGCCTGCCGGCCGAATCCCTCAAGGAAGCCGTTGTTATCGGCACGTGGCGGAGCGATGCGCGGTTCGTACGCGAATACGGCGAGCCGCTTCACTGCGGGCTGCGATCTTACGGCCTCCCCCCCGACGGGCTGAACCGGTTCCTTGAGCGCGTCGACGCCGGCGAGGCCGGCGGCTGGTCCTTCGCAGAGGGCGAAGGGACGCTCGACCACTTCGTCCCTGGCGACAACGCATTCTGTCCGGCCGAGCAGCCGTCGATGGAGATCGTCCGGAAGAAAATCCACGACGCCTGGCGCAATCCCGCCAATCCCCGTTATTCGTCAGGCGCGCTTCCCGTCGGCGTTACGATACGCGGCGTCCTCGACCGGGCGTCGCGGCAGGCCTATTTCTGGTTCGCGGTTTACCCCGATTGACGGGCGCTCCCGCAGAGCCCCAACGCGCTAATGGCCTTGCACGTCGGCGCGGGCCGGCCGGCCCACCGACGCGCGTCTTAAAGGGGCTCATTCGCCGCGCGCGCCCGCCCTCCCTCGGGCGCTCGTCCATGGCATTCGACGCCCTCGCCGATTTGGTCTAACCTTCGACCGGTCTTCAGCTTTACGGGAGCATCCCTTGGGCCGACTCTTCGCCATATCCAACCGGACGGCCGCCGATCCGGGCTCTCGCGCGGGCGGGCTCGCGGTTGCAGTCTGGGAATCTCTCAAATCGACGGGCGGAATCTGGGCCGGCTGGAGCGGCGAGATCGGCGAGACGCCGCGGCGCGGGGCGACCGTGTTTCGCGACGATGGCGTGGAATTCGTGCTCACCGACCTGAGCGAGGAAGAGCACGACGGTTACTATCTCGGATACGCGAACAGCGTGCTGTGGCCGGTCTTTCACTATCGCGTCGACCTTGCGAGTTTCAACAACGACCACTTCGAGGTCTACGAACACGTGAACCGACGGATCGCGGATCTCGTTTTCGACCGGCTTGAAGACGGCGATTCCGTTTGGGTCCACGATTACCATTTCCTGCTGCTGGCGAACGCGCTTCGAAATGCGGGCTGGCAAGGGCCGACCGGATTTTTTCTGCATATCCCCTTTCCGGCCCCTGAAATCTTCAGGGCGATCCCCGAACATCAGCGCCTCGCGCGGGCGATGTGCGATTATGACGTGCTCGGTTTCCAATCGACCCATGACCGATGCAATTTCACGCGCTACCTCGCCGAGGATTACGGCGCGGTCCTGCGCGACGCGGAGAACGTCGAGGCCTTCGGCAAGGCGATTAGCGCCAAGGCCTATCCGATCGGCATCGACGCCGAAGCGTTCGAGGCGGCCGCCGAAAGCGAAGCGGCGCACAAGGCCGCTGCGGTGGTCGGGCGCTTCCTCGGGGATCGCAAGCTGATCATCGGCGTCGACCGCATGGATTATTCGAAAGGCCTGCCGGAGCGCTTTGAAGCTGTCGGCGAGTTATTTGATCGCCATCCTGAATTGCACGGGAAAGTCTCCGTAACGCAGATCGCGCCGCCCTCGCGCAGCAAGGTGGACGAATATCGGGAATTGCGCGTCGAACTGGACCGCCTCGCCGGACGAATCAACGGCGACTACGGCGACCTGGACTGGATCCCCTTGCGCTATCTCGCGCGCTCCTATGACCGCGACGTGCTCGCGGGGTTGTTCCGTATAGCGAGCGTCGGCCTCGTGACACCTTTGCGCGACGGCATGAACCTCGTCGCTAAGGAATACGTGATGGCGCAAACGGAAGAGGATCCGGGCGTTCTCGTGCTTTCGGAATTCGCCGGCGCGGCCGAACAGATGACGGACGCGCTCATCGTCAATCCCCATGATCGCAACCGCCTCGCCGACACGATCTATCAGGCGCTGACCATGCCGCTGGACGACCGGCGCCGACGCTGGCGCTCGCTCCGCGAGGTGGTCGCCACCCAGAATGTCGACTGGTGGCGCCAGAACTTCCTCAACGACCTCGGAGCCGTTTCGTCGGGCTGACCCGACGCGCGCCTCCTCGAAAAGATCCGGTCTCCCGCCCGCCATGAAATCGACGTCGCCGCACGCCCAGGAGCCCCCGCCGGTCACGCGCCGGCATGCGCTGTTCCTCGACTTCGACGGGACGCTCACCGACATCCAGGACGATCCCGATACGGTGCGGCTGCCCGAAGCCGGTCCGCAGGTGTTGAGCCGGCTTCATGAAGAACTCGGCGGCGCCGTTGCAGTAATCAGCGGACGCGGCGTCGGCGACCTCGCCGGCCGCGTCCCCGGATCCGTCTGGCGCGTCGGCGGGCACGGGATGGATGTCTGTCCGCCGGGAGCGCCGCCGCCGCGGAACACGGCGGCCGCGCCGCAGGCGCTCGTCGAGGCGTTTCAGGGTGCGGCCGCGTCAAGCCCCGGCGCGCGGCTCGAGATCAAGGGAGCCGTTCTTGCGATGCATTACCGCGCTTCGCCGGAAATCGGCCCGCAGCTGTTCGATCGGCTTTGCGCGCTGATCGATCCGTTCCCCGATTACCGGCTTCAGCACGGCAAAATGGTCATCGAGGCCAAACCCGCCGCAGCCGATAAGGGAAAGGCGGTCGCGGCGCTGCTGCGTCGTCCTCCTTTCGTCGGCCGCACGCCGGTGGTCGTCGGCGACGATGTCACCGACGAGGACGCGATGGCGGCCGCCGTCGAGGCCGGCGGTTGGGCGGTCAAGGTCGGCGACGGGCCGAGCAGGGCGCAGCACCGCCTCGCCTCGCCGGGCGCCGTCTGGCGGTGGCTTGAAGGAGCGTTGGCATGAATTCACTGGAACTCGGCGTCATCGGCAACGGCACCATCGCCGCGCTGATCGACGAGCAGGCGGTCGTTAACTGGCTCTGCCTTCCGCGTCTCGACGGCGATCCCGTTTTCGACGCGCTCGTCGGCGGGGCGGGACGATTTTCGGTGAGCCTCGGCGACTGCGTCGCGGCGCGCCAGTCCTATAATCGCAATACGGCGGTTCTGGAGACCGTTCTTGAGGCGCGCGACGGCTCGGCGATCCTGATAACGGATTTCGCGCCCCGCTTCGTCGACCGCGGCCGCCTCTTCCGGCCGGCCTCAATCGTCCGCAAGGTGACGCCGCTGAAGGGGCTGCCCCATGTAAAGGTCGCCATCCGCGCGACCGCGGGATGCGGCGAAAGGCGGATGCCGCCGCGGCGCGGCGTTTCGCACATCACGTTCGTCGATGGCGAGGCGGGCTTTCGCGTGACCACCGACGCGCCGATCTCCTTCGTCGTCGAGGAGCGTGAATTCGTTCTCGATCGTGAAATGAACTTCATTCTGGGTCCGGACGAAAGCCTTTCGGACGCGGTCGGCGTGATGGTGCAGGACTGGCTGAAGCGCACGATCGATCAGTGGCGCGACTGGTCGCGCCGCCTCGGCACGCCGCCGGAATGGCAGGACGCGGTGATCCGCGCCGCAATCACGCTCAAAATGTGCGTCTACGAAGAGACAGGCGGGATCGTCGCCGCGCTGACGACGTCGATACCGGAGCACGCCGGCTCCGAACGCAACTGGGACTACCGCTACTGCTGGCTGCGCGACGCCTATTTCACCGTCACCGCCCTGAACCGGCTCTCCGCAGTCGGCACGCTAGAGCGCTATCTCGCCTATTTGCGCAATACGGTGGCGGCGACCAAGGGCGGACACATACGCCCGGTCTACGGCATCGCGCTTGAAGAGAATCTCGAGGAGGCGATCCCGGGACATTTGCCGGGTTATCGCGGCATGGGACCTGTGCGCTTCGGCAACCAGGCGGTCGAACACGTTCAGCACGACGTCTACGGACATGTCATTCTGGGCGCGTCCCAGGCCTTCTTCGACACGCGTCTGCACGCCATGGCGGGGGCGCTTGAATTCCGCCATTTCGAGCAGGTCGGCGAGCGGGCCTATCAGGTCTACGACACGCCCGACGCCGGCATCTGGGAATATCGCGGGCGCGCCTCGGTTCACACCTCCTCGGCCATCATGTGCTGGGCGGCCTGCGATCGCCTGGCGCGCATCGCCCGCCGGCTCGGCCTCGACGACCGCGCCGCCCATTGGGAGACGCGCGCGAACGAAATCCGGGAGGTCGTTCTGCGCGAAGCCTGGAACGAAAAGCGACGGGCGTTCACCGGCGCGTTCGGCGGCGAGGACCTCGACGCCTCGGTTCTTCTGATGGCCGAGATCGGATTTCTCGATCCGAACGATCCGCGCTTCCTCGCCACCATGGAGCGCGTCGACGAGGAACTGCGCGAGGGCTTCCACGTCTATCGCTATCGGAACGAGGACGATTTCGGCGAGCCGAGGACCGCCTTCACCGCCTGCACGTTCTGGCATATCGACGCCCTCGCCAGGACCGGACGGCGCGAAGAGGCCCGGGCGATGTTCGAGGAGGTGCTTTCCCATCGCACCCGTCTCGGACTTCTGTCCGAGGACATCGACACCGGGACTGGCGAACTCTGGGGGAACTTCCCGCAGACCTATTCGATGGTCGGCGTCATCAACGCCGCCGCGCGGCTCAGCCGGCGCTGGGACGAGTTCGTCTGATTGCGGAATATATGCCCGCCGATCCAGTCTTCAGCGGCGAAAACCGGCGGCTGGCGACGGCGCGCAGCCGGCGGTTCCGGGGGCGTCGGCGACGTTCTCGACCGCATACAGGACGAAAGTTCGCGCCCGCCTTATCGCGGTCAATCTCTCATGGCTGATCTCGGCCGCCTTTTCGCTCTTGAACTGAACGACATGGGTGAAGCCGGCCGGCCAGCAATAGTAGAAGGCGTCGGACCATTGCCCGTTCTCGGCGGCCGGAAGCGGCTTGTCGGCGGCCTCCAGCAGCATCGCCGGCGTCGGCGGCAGGGCCTGCGGACGGTGCCGCGCGCGCATCGGCGGCGCGACGGCGACCGGCGAGGTGTTGGTGAAAAGGCTCGGCGCATAGGCGTCGCGCTCGATCACGGCGAGGTTGACGCCGTGGATGTTGACGTTCGTTAGAAAGCGCGGCTCGGCCGCCGGAAGAATGCGCGCGCCCGCCGGAACATGCCGAAAGGCGGCGCGCAGCTCCTGAAGCTCGGCGTCGGCGGCGGCGACGTTCATCGCGCCGACGCCCGCCTTGAACGCAAGCACGCACGCGAAAACGACGCCGGAGCGCCGGATGATCGCCCTGTCGGCCTCGAACCTCAGCGCCGCGCCGACGACGACGACAAGCGCGGCCCCGTAGCGGAAGTGCAGCCCCCAGACTCCGAAAACATGGACAGGCGCAACGGCGACGAGCAGCGCCAGGCCAATGCAGACCGGCGCCATTCTGGGATGCAGCGCGAGCCTGCCTCCCCTGAGGCCGAAGTAAAGCCCCGCCGCGACGAAGACCGTGGCGGCGCTTGTCGCGGCGATGGAAAGCGCGCCGGAGTGGAACAGGAAAGCCGAGGCCAGCGCCACATGGCGCTGGCCGAGGTCGAGAGGCGCGCCCGGATAGGGCGAGATTTCGCCGACGCCCGTCGCCATGCCGACCGCGAGCAGCGCGAGCGCCGGCCCGAAAGCGAGGGCGCCTTCGCCGGCAAGCCGGGTCAGAAAACGCCGCGCGTCGCCGCGTTCGCCGGCTCGCCAGGCCCCGACCTCCCACAACAGCGCGAGATAACCGAGGAGCAGAAAGCCGAGCGCATGGGCCAGAACAAGGATCATCCCTATGGGGATGAAAATTAGCGCCCGCCGCCATGACGGCTCCCCTCCCGTCCACAAGACGAACGCCCACAAGGCGAGCCCTACGCTGACGAGAAAATTGACGAAGCCGAATTCCATCGGCAGGCTGAAGACTGACAGGAACCCGGCGAGGGCCAGCCAGCCGCCGCCGCGCCCGTGCAGGCGACGCGAAAGCGCGACGCCGGCGAGCGGCGCCAGAACCGCGGAGAGAAAGACCATGACGGCGCCGGCCGGGTAGACGCCGATCGCATGGGAGAGCCAGGGAACGACGAGATCCATCGCCAGATCGGGAATGATCCGCGCTTCAACCTCGTAATACGCGCCCAGGGTTTGCGAATGCGCGAGCCAGCCTTCGATATAGGTCCGCGCGAGGTGATTGGGATAGTCCGAAGCGACGCCGAGCGGATGGGCGAGGAACAGGGCTGCTAGAGCGAGGCTGAAGCCGATGGCCGCAGTCCAGACCCGGTCGAGGGCGCCGCCCGTCCGCGTCGCGCCGCGCGCAGCAAGGGAAAGGCTCATTCCGCGGCCGCCTTTCTCCGGCGCGGCCACACGGCGCTTGCGCCGCCTGCCGCGGCCGCGGCGAGCGCGGCGGCGAGCGCGCAGGCGTGCA
>CAZBOC010000043.1:0-14151 GCA_964493225.1 uncultured Caulobacterales bacterium
GAGCCGGCAAGCGGGGGGGGGATACCGGCTTCGCCTCTGCCTGAGGATGGCGGTGGAGCGTCGGCGGCGCTGCGGGCGGCCGCGACCGCCCGCCCGCGCGGGCTTGTCGGCCTCCTCCTCTGGGAGCCGGTGGCGGACGGCGCGGATTACCTCCGCACCCTCGCCACGGCGCATATCCGCCAACTCGCCCACGCGCTCGATCAGCCTGCGCAGACCATCGCGCGACGGCTGCCGGCCTCTGCTGCTGAAGTCCCGGAAGAAGCGCTCGGGTTTCCGGTCTGCGACGCCATGCGCGCAGAGCTCGGCGCATTCAACCTGTCGGACTTTGCGTGCGGCCGCGTCGCGCGGACGATCATGGTGTTGGCGTCCGAGAAGGAGGCGGGTCCGCGCGAGCGGATCCTGAACGCCCTCGCCGGCTTCGCCCGCCATGTTGGCTGGACCGACGTGGCGGAGCCGGCTTCGTGGAACAGCGACGAGGCGATGAACGAATTCGTCACGCCGGCGGCGTCTGTCGACGCCGTGTGCAGAACCATAGGCGAATGGCGATGAACGAGACCGTGATCCGGATCGGCCGGGATCGCCGGCTCGTCGGCGTTTTGAGCGCGCCCGAGCGCGCCGCCGAGCGACCCGCCGTTCTGTTCCTGAACGCCGGCGTGGTCCACCGCGTCGGACCGCATCGACTGCATGTGCGCATCGCGCGCAGGCTCGCCGGGGCCGGGATCGCCTCATTGCGTCTCGATCTGAGCGGGCTCGGCGATTCGCCGCCGGCTCGCCGCGCCCTCGGTTTTGAGCGTCAAGCCGTCGAGGATGTCGCCGCCGGCGTCGACGCATTGAGCGAAATCGTCGGCGCCCGGGGCGTCGTCGCCCTCGGCATGTGCTCCGGCGCGGATCTCGCCTATGGCGCCGGGCTGTCTGACAATCGCCTGTCGGGGCTGATCCTTCTTGATCCGTACGCCTATGAAGCGCCCGGCGCCAAAATCGGCCAGCTGACCCAGCGCGCCGCGAATCCCGACCGCTGGATCCGTAAGCTGAAGAAGTTGGCGGCCGCTGAGCCGGCCGACGTCGCAGAGGACTTTGATGATCGAGGCGTTCCGGCGCCGGCGATCGACGACGACCGGGATCCGCCGCCCCGCGACGAATTCGCCCGCGGTCTTGCGTCGCTGACTGCGCGCGGATGCGCGATCCTGATCCGCTACACGTCATACGTTTCGGGAAAGATCCAGGCGCCGGAGCAGTTTTACAGAACGTTCGCGGATGTCGAATTCGGTCCCTTTCTTTCGGTGGACGTCAACGGCGACGTAGACCATACCTACACGGAGCAAAAGGCCCAGGCGGACCTGACGGAGCATATTGTCTCCTGGTTCGAGGCCCGCTGGCCGGGCGGCGCGTGAACCCGGCCAGCGGCTTCTGTTCGCGCCCCGGATCAGTCCAGAAGAGCGTCGTCTTCCGGCGCGGCGTCGCCGGGCGCGCCTGTCGGCGTTTCGCTTTCGCCGCCGCCCGGGGCGCTGCCGGCTTCGCCCGGGACCGCCTCCTGGACCCGCAGGCCTTCCGTCGTCTCGCCGGGCGATTTCGGCGCCGCGCCGTCCGTCCGCGCCGGATCGTCGGGAGACGGCGCGGGGGTCGGCGCATCGACCAGCGATGAACGCTCCAGAGAGAGCAATCTTTTCACGCGATACTTCGCCACTTTGAGCGTTTGCGGAAAGGCGGAACTCCGCAAGAAATAATCGCTCGCCGCTTCCGCATCGTCACCGTCGGGCCAGAACCGCAAGGTTTCCTTTCCACCGTCCTTCTTCGTAATGGTTATGACGAGCCCGTCCGTTTCCGGTCCCGCGGGCGCGTCTTCCGTGCGCAGAACGGTGTCGAAAGGCGGCGACAGCGCCGCGTTCGCCGCCGCCTCGACCTCGGCGGCGTTCATCGTTTCGCCGTCGGCAAGGTTGGCAAGTCGGAAACCGTCGGCCGCGCCGTCGTCGTCCCCGGCCGCGAGTCGAATGTCGCCGATCAGGATTTCCGCCACCTCCTCCGGATCCGCATGGAGCGCGCCCCGGTCCGTCCAGTCGTCGGGATCCGCCGGCGCGTCGAACGCCGAGAAATCGACATTGAAGACGTCGTTGTCGCCGCCGCTGCGGGCGTAGGCCCGATCGAAAGCCGGCGCGTCGCCGATGAAGAAGACCGCCTTTTCGTCGCTTTCGGTGATTTCTATGCGACGTTCGAATACGTCGTCGGCGACTTTGAAGCGTTCAGCGCTCGCACGGTTTTGCGCGACCGGCCAGCCGCGCTTCAGGGCGGCGAGGCCTTCGAGGAGCCGGTCGACCTTGTCCGCATCCGCCGGAAAGCCGTCGAGGCCTGGAAGCGCCCAGCCGGCGCCCGACCGTTCCAGGACGACTTCGCGCTCGCCGTCGGCGATCGCGACCCGATTGGCGCTCTCGACGTCGAAGGCGATCAGCGGCTCTCGCGCTTCGAACGCCCCGTAGTCGTCGCCCGTCGCGATGAGCGCGCCCGCGAGCGCTGTCTGGAGGAGAAGCAGGCCTGCCAAAAGCGTCAGTGGTCGTTTCATGTCGTTATCCTAGGCCGCCGCCGCGCCGAGCCTTTCGAGCCTTCGCGCGTCGGCCCTGCGGCGGAAAAATTGGTGGGCGAAGAAGACGGCGAGGAGGCCCGCGAGGGCCATTGCGTAGTTCAGCGCTTCCCAGAAACTGCGCGCGCCGTCCCCCAGGGGTTCGAGGCTGCGCGCGAACCGGCCCTGTCGGCTGCGGATTTCAAGCAGGCCGCGATCCTCCAGGGACCAGTCGACCGTGTTTTCGAGGAGGACGAGCGGGGCGGCGTAGTCGGTCCGGTCGAGCCCGGCCGCGAGGGCGAGAGCGTCGTCGGAAAGGAAGCTCGACGAGGCGAACACGATAAGCCGGGCGCTGGCGGGCGATCGTTCGATCGTTGAGCTGAAGACCGGCGGTTCGGCTCCTTCATCCGGCGCATCGCTTTCTGCGCCTGCGGCGTCGGGCTCGTCGGAGGACGGATCGTCCGCAGGCGACGCGTCGCCGGCTTCGACGAGAAGGGGGTTCCTCTTGTCGACGAAATAAGACGTAAACGCCCCTTCCAGCGCCACGCCGAGAAGATGCGCGCCGGTCCGGTCGGGGGCGGGAAAGCCGTATTTCGGATGCCGCTCGAAATCGGGAATGATCCCGAGCGAGGAGGAGGTCCACGACGCTTGCGAGCTTTCCGCGAGGCGCGTGACCGTCAGGGCCGCGACTTTGTCGGCGTCCAGGCTGATGGGCGAGGCCCAGGTCATGGTGAGCTGTCCGAGACCGGCGCTCGGCGCGTCGCCCTCGGCGAGCCCCTCGCGGATGTCGGGAAAATGGGGATAGTCGAGCATCTGGAATTCGCGCACCTGAAAACCGCCTACATTGCGCGTGACGGGGACGGGAAAGGCCGCGTTCTGGGGATCGAGAACCATTTCGGATTTCACCGCGACGCCGTGATGGTCGAGCCAGTCGGCTAGCCCGGACGGGGTCTGCGCGACGGCGATTTCTCCGGCAAGTCGGGGGCGATAATCCGACGCGGCGATAATGACTGTGCCGCCGCGCATGAGAAACTGGTCGATAGCAAACAATTGCGTGTCGTCCAGTTCTTCCGGCCCGGCGACGACCAGTATCTCCGAGCGCTCCGGAACGCGCCCGTTCGTCAGGCTCGCCTCCGCCACGTCCGCGGTCTCGCCGAGTTTCTCGCGCAATCTTGAGAACCGCAGGCCGGCGGAAGCGCGGCCCGTCTGCGGATTGGCGAACGCCGGCTTCGGCGTATGCAGGGCCACCGTGCGCACGGCGCCGGGGGCGAAACGTTTGAGCTCCGAATCGATGGCGCGCCTAAGAGACGCCTTGTCGAGGGTTTCGGGCAGCGGGACCTGGATTACGCGGCCGTCATGTTCAAGCAGCAGATGAAACCAGAACTCCAGCGGATCGAACAGCCCGACGGCGAGCGGCTGAAGTCCGTAGCGTTCGGCCAGCCTCGCCGTCTCCGCGCCGCCTTCGGCGTCCGGATTTTCGATCGTCGCGGTGAATTTCTCCCCGCCCGTCTTTTCATATTCGTCGATCAGCGTTTCCAGGTCGGCCCTGAGCGCCGGCAAGGGATCGGGCAACGCGGCCGCGTCGGAAATGACGGCGCGCAACGTCACCGGCGCCTCAAGAGCCTCCCACAGATTACCGGCCGCGCGATAGCTGGTCAGCACCTTCTTTATGGCGCGCGTGATGTCGTATTCGGGATTGCGCAATTCGACCTCGATGTCGCCGGCGCCAGATTGTCTGACCTCGATCAGGTCCTCAAAGTTCAGTGTTTCGAATTCGTCTCCATACTGAACGAGAATGTCGAAATACGAGTTGGTCACCGCCGATTGATAGCGGCTCGCCGTCTGGAAGGGGACGGGCCGGATCCCGTAACGCCGCCCCGCCTCCTCCTCGAGATCCGGTTCTTCGATCGGATCGACGATCTCCGAACGCACCCGTCCGCGGCCGGCGACTTCATATTCCTTCAGGAGATCCTGCAGGCGCGGGACGAGGGGAGAGAGCAGCGGGTGAGTCTCGCTGGAAAAGTAACCGCGAATAAGCAGCGGCTCCTGAAGCTGACGCAAATACGTCCGCGTCGCGTTCGAGATTGAATAGACCCCGCCCGCCGTCAGATCGGCGCGCGCCGATGGTATCTGGTGCAACCAGACATTGGCGACGATCAGATTGGCGATCACCAGTCCCGCGGCGGCGCGCCAGCGCCAGCGCCTGTCGGACAACGCGCCCTTCGCGGCGCGGCCGTCGGACCAGCGCAGGCGCTCCAAGGTGTAAACGTTGAGGACCGTAAAGACGCCGAAAATACTGAGATAATAATAGATATCGCGAAGGTCGAGAACGCCGCGGGCGATCGCGTCGAAACGGGAGCCGCTGCCGATGAGCCGCAGAACGGCGCCGCCCTCATTGCCGAACAGCGCGGTCAGACCGTCGGATCCCACGAGATAGAACGCGCCGCAAATGACTGTTGTCGTGATCAGGCTGACGATCTGGCTGTCGGTTCGGGCGCTCACGAACAGGCCGATCGAGCTGTAGGCGGCGGCGACGCATAATGTGGCGAGATAGCCGCCGAGCACAGGGCCCCAGTCAAGCGGGCCCAGCAGGGCGACCGTGATCGGCAACGGCAGCGTCAGCGCAACCGCGATGGCGACGAGCGCGAGGCACGCCAGGAATTTCCCGATTATCAGATGCGCCGGCCGGACGGGGCACGTCATCAGGAACTCGATCGTGCCTGACCGGCGTTCCTCGCTCCACATGCGCATCGTGATTGCTGCGATCAGGAAAATTAGGAGCGCCGGCATCCATTCGAACAGGGGCCTCAGATCAGCAATGTTTCGCGCGAAGAAGCGCTCCACCCAGAAGAACGTGAACAGGCTCGCGGCCAGAAAAACGGCGATGAAAATCAGCGCCGCCAGGGAAGAGAAGTAGCCGCCGATCTCCTTCGCGGCGATTCGCGCGACGCTAGACACGGGCCGCCTCCGCCATTTGAGGGTCGCCTGACGAGATCTCGGCGAACAAAGCGTCGAGGTCCCGCGCAACGGGGTGCAATGCGATGAGATCGCCGCCTTTCTCGACAATCAGACGGGCCGTGCGCGCGGCGATCGGGTCGGGATCGGCGTCCTCGATTGCGAGTTCGAACGCATGGGCGTCGCGGTCGCTCGAAACGTTTTCGATCCTCGCCCTGTCGTATTCGGCGAGGGCGCCTCGCAGCTCCTCCGGCGCCAGTGACGAGACGATCCGAAGCCGCGCGCCGCCCTGCAGCTCTTTCAGCTTCGCATCACAGGCGACGCGTCCGCGATTGATGATGATGGCGCGGTCGCAGACCGCCTGCACCTCTTGGAGAATATGCGTCGAAAGGATTACGGCGGCGTCCGTGGCGAGCGACTTTATCAGGGTGCGCATCTGTTTGATCTGCGAGGGATCGAGCCCGTTCGTGGGCTCGTCCAGAATGACGATTTCCGGTGCGTGCAGGATGGCCTGGGCGACGCCCACGCGCTGGCGAAGACCGCGCGAAAGGGCGGAGATCGGCGCGTCCGCCTTCTGGAATAGGTCTGTCGCCTCAATCGCCCGGCGGATCGCCGAGTCCCGGCGGTCGGCTTCGACCCCGCGCAACTCGGCCGCGTAGTCGAGATAATCGAGGACGGTCATTTCCTGATAGACAGGGCAGTTTTCAGGAAGGTAGCCGATCCTGGACTGAGCCCTTTCGAGGTCCGTTTCGATGTCGGCCCCGTCGATCAATACGCGCCCCTCGGTCGGCTCGAGGTAGCCGGTCAGCATCTTCATCACCGTCGTCTTGCCCGCGCCATTGTGGCCGAGCAGACCAACTATCTCTCCCTTGTTGATCGCAAAAGAGACGTCGGCGACTGCGGTGAAGTCGCCATATTTTCGCGTCAGGTTTTCAGCGACAAGCATCGCTGTCTTCTCCGGTTGTCCATTCGCGAAGAGGACAGGGCGCGCGCCCGCGCTCATCGCTGCGTTGTCCGTGCAGAGAACTTCGTTCATGTTCAGTTTCGAAATCGCCTGGCGCGGTCACTGGTCAAACGATGCAGGCGACGCGCTCGGCAATTTGTTTTTTATTTTTGCCGTTGCGAAATTCAAGCTTGGCGTATTATTACAATTTCGTAATTTTCACGGGGCGCCGCCTTGCTGACCTTTCAGCCAGAACGCCGACCAAAGGCGCCTTGACCGGGCTGAGCGACGACAGGGCGGATGACGGGGAAACGCATTATCGTAGAGCGCGCCCCGCTGTGGTTGGCGGGCCCGCCGCGGCGCCGGACGGGCTTGTTGTTCGGGGGCCATGGGCAGCGGCTGGGTGGTCGGCCGGTGCTGAGGCGCGGCCCTTCTCCGCCGCAAAGAGCAGTACACGGATCAGAAGCGCGAGACGGCGAGCGCCGCGCTTTGCTCTGGATGCGCGTCGGCGTGGTCTGAAAAGGGGATTGGCGGAACTTCGGCGGAAGAACACCGGCTCAAAGGCGGTCGCCGACGACGCCGCCTTCTTGCTTCATCCGGCGAATTTCATTGCGCTCCATGTCCCGACCGCGGCGGCGGACCCTGTCAGGAACGTGCCCCAAATCATGTCGACCACGACAAGATCCTTCGGCCAGTTCTTGAGCGTGGCGAGATTGGTCAGGTCGTAGGTGCCATAGCACAGCAGCCCGAGAAGAGCGCCGTAGAGGGCGGCGGCGGCGACGCTTTGTTCCCGCAACGCAGGGACGATCGCAAAAAACACGACGCCGGCGAGATAGCCGAGATAGAACCCGCCAGCGACGGGAATGTCCGCGCGTTCGCGCACGTAATCCGCGAGCCGACCAAAATAGAAATCCTTGGCGACGCCGCCGAGCCAGATCATGTCGAGGATGAAAAAGACAGCCGCAGCGGCGACGTAAGCGACGACATATTGCATGGGAGCTCTCCAAAATAAGCTTATGAAAGTACGGCGGCGGGCCCCTTTCCAGTTCAACCAGGCGCCGGAAAGAGGCGGAGGATGCGGCCCTTCCGCCTTCGGCGCGCCCCCCTGCGACGGGACCGAAGGCACATTCGCACGCTGATCGACTGACGGAGATACCGCGCCGCGACACCACGTCTTTCGGGCGACCGCGCAGGGGCGAGGCGCCGCATTGCGAGCGCTTCTCCCCGGTCCTGCTTTCCCGTCCAGGTGGCTGGCGCGGATTGCCGGCGCGGCGCACAGAAAGCCCGTCGCAGGTCGACAGCGTCGGGCGGCGCTGCCGAGATGGATTTCATGGCGCGCCGCCGCCGGCTATAACAGGCCCATGCGGCGATTTCTCAAATTTCTCCACACGATCGGGGCGATCGGTCTGATGGGCGCGATGGTCTCTCTTCTCGTCATGATGGGGACCTTGCCCGACCCGGATACGCAACTAGCGGAATATGCGGCCATGCGCGAGGCGATGCGCGCCGTCTCCCAGACGATCCTGACGCCTTCGCTCGGGATCACCATCGTCGCCGGCCTGTTTTCCATGGCGGCGACGCCGGCCTTCCACAATTCGGGCTGGGTCCTCGCCAAGCTCGCCACTGGCGTCATCATGTTCGAGTGGAGCCTCATCGCCATAGACGGGCCGATACGGCGGGAGGCGGAAATGAGCGCCAGATTTCTGGCCGGAGAGGCGGGCGGCGCTCTCAGCCTCGACGCGCAGAATGTCGGCCTGTCAATCTGGGTCCTCCTATTCGTCGCTGTTCTCAATGTCGGCCTCGGCGTCTGGCGCCCCCGTTTTCGGAGCCGCAAATCCGGCGCGGCCGGGTAGGGCGACCTGTAAGAACGTGGCGGCAAATATGCTCACCATGACCCGCCGAGACGTCCGGAAAAGCGGGCCCCGAAATCTCGCCCCCATGGGAACGGGGGGTGAGCGCGGTTCGCACCCGCTTGGCCCGCATCACCGAACACGCAATGAACAAGATTGACGAACACCGCCGGATGCGGCCTTGATCCTGGAAAACGGCGATCAGGACCGGAAGCAATTCGCGCTTCGCTGCGCTGCGCCCTGGTTTGAAATCACCCGGAGGACGTTTTGAGAAAGATCATCACCGGCATCCTGGCGTTTGTCTTGCTGACCGCGCTTTCGACGGACGCCAATGCGGACCCCGCTTTGACACCGGCCCCCGAAAGGGCGACGCCGGCCGGAAAGGCGCAGGCGACATCCCTCTTTGGCGAGCCGCTTTATCCGGGCGAGCCGTCAAAAGACATGCTGCGCAACTTCGAGGTTGCAAAGGCGCGGTATCTTGCCGATCCCGCCAACGCCGACAAGCTCATCTGGTATGGTCGGCGCACGGCCTATCTCGGCGAGTATCAACGGGCGATCGAGATCTTCAGCGAAGGCGTGAAGAAGCATCCCCGGGACGCGCGGATGCTGCGCCATCGCGGACACCGCTACATCTCCATCCGGCGGTTCGACAAGGCGGTCGCCGATCTCGAGCTGGCTCTCCAGATGATCGAGGGGACTGAAGACCGGATCGAGCCGGACGGCTTGCCCAATGCACGAAATATTCCGCTTACGACGCTTCATGGAAACATTCGCTACCATCTGGGCCTCGCCTATTATCTGACCCAGGAATTCGAGAAAGCCCGACGCATATTCTCCATAGATCTCAAGGCCGCGGACAACGATGACGGCGTCGTGGCCACCACCCACTGGCTTTACATGACTCTCCGGCGCATGGATCGGCATGCGGAGGCGACCGGGCTCTTACAGGCCATCTCGCCGGATATGGAGATCATCGAAAACCACGCCTATCACCGGGCCTGCCTCTTTTACAGGGGCGGGCTTGATCGCGACCAGACGATGGCTGAAGGCGATGACGGCGTCTCCGGCGCGGCCTTGGCGTACGCAATCGCCAACTGGCGCCTTTACAACGGCCAGAAAGACGAAGCGTTCGACATGATGAACCGCATCGTAGACGGAACAAGCTGGGCTGCTTTCGGTTACATCGCCGCCGAAGCCGACCTCGCCGCCTTTGACGCCCGCCAATAGCTCCCGAGCAGGCATCCGCCGGCGCCGCGCGCGGCGCGAATGCCAAGCTGGATCTCGGCTAGCGCCGGTTCGCCCGCCGTCGATTTGTGGGCGGTCCCATTTCTGTCGCTTCGAAAACGAAACGCCCTTCTTCCTGAACGGAGCAACCGTGATGATTGGCGCCCGAGGCCTTGGGCGTAATCGGGAAGCCCCTTTGGTTGCGCGCCATTAGTTTCCGGCGAAAGCAAGATTGCAACGATGAGCGCTATGACGCGCAGATCGCTTTGAGCAGTTCCATTGAACTCGCTGTCGGGAGCAGCGTTCCGGCGCATATACCCGCCGCTCCAAGACCGCCCGTGGGCGCTCAGTCGGCCGCAGTCCAGCAGGCGTGAAATCCCATCGGCACGCGTTGCGGAATCTTAACGCGCGTGATCGGCCCGCGAGCGATTTCCATCGGATCGAAAATGTGCAGTTCCGTGCGCCCGCCGGCGTTCATGTCCTCTACGAACGACATCACATAGCCGTCCGTATCCGATGTTGCGTTGCGTCGCGGCGCGAAGACCGGTTCGCTCGCATAGACGTTCTTGTCGTAGAGATATTCCTGACGCGCGCCGCTGTCGGTGTCATAGCCGATGACGCCGCCCATGCGCAGCGGCTCTCCTTGCGGAGTATGCACATGGTAGGAGCGCGACGTCTTCATCCCCTGACGGTGCTGGTTGATCGTTGGAAATTCCACATACTGATCGTCAATCGGACCTTCTTTCATGGTCCCGGTCTTGAGGTTGAAGCGCCAACGCCAGTACTGCGCATCGAGCGCCCCCCATGCGATCAGGCTCGCATATCTTCCGCCCGCCAGTCTTTCCGCCGGCGGTTCAGGCGTGCGCATGCGGCAGGCGTCGAGGACGATCTCATCGCCTTCTTCCCAAGCGTTGATGACGTGGTAGATATAACAGGGTTCGGCTTCGAACCAGCGCACGTCCGCGTCGCCGCCATGGCGCGGCAGGACGGCGAAGCGGCTCGGCTGCTCGGGGAAGAACGTCACCTTGTGAATGTCGCGTTCGAGAAGCTGCGGGTCCCAGAATAACGGCAGGTCCATGAGGATGGAATAGTTCGGGGTAATCGCCATGTCGTGCGGCAGCCGGGGGCCGGGCAGCGTGATTTCCGAATAGCAGGAAAGTTCGCCCTCGCGGCTCAAGACGCCGTATGTCATGAATGGCGGCGATACGTCATAGTCAAAAAAAATGAACTCGCCCGTATCAAGGTCAGTACGCGAATGAGCAGACACCTGCCGTATCTGCAGCGCCTCGACCTCCAGCGGGCCTTCTGTGTCAAGCGTTTCAGCGTCGACGATGTAGGGGATTCCGCATTGATAGAACGTCGTCAGGAGCTTGCCGTTGAAGGGAACGACGTCGGTGTTTGACGCATCTTTCAGCCAGTGGTGCGAGCCCCAGGCCTTTGCAAGCGAACGGTCCGGCGCGTCCATCAAGCCCGGCCAGACTGACCCGCCCGCCTCGCCTTCAGCCAGAAATCCCTCGGTGCGGATGAAGCGATTTCGATAGCTGATTTCTCCGTCCTCGAAGCGTATGGCGTGGAGCATGCCGTCGCCGTCAAAAATGTGGTAGCGCCCGTAGGGCTGGAAACGCTGGTTGGGCCCGTTGCGCACATAGGCGCCCGCAATGTCCCGGGGAATCTCGCCGACGACCTCCAGGTCCGTAGCGATGATTTCCGTTTCAATCGGCGCGTAACCGCCCTCCAGCAGGGGGTTTCCGTCAGTATCGATATTGATGTCGAACCTGTTGAGAACATCCATCATTTCATGCGCCTCTTTCGGCTGGGTTTTGACGGCTCAGCCCGGCGGGCCGGCCTGCGATTTTTCGCGCAGCGCCATTCCCGGCGACGCGCATGCGCGTTCGTATTCCTCTTTAAACTGAGCGATAATGTCCCTAGCCGGCCTGACCGCGCGGATCGAACCCACGCCATGGCCCGCCGACCAGACGTCGCGCCACGCCTTTATCTGCGATTGCGAGTCCGAGAAATCCACGCCCGTCCCAGATTCCGCATACCCGACGCCCATCTTTTCCAGGCTGGCGCGCAGGTAGTTCGCGTCGGCTCCGGTCAGCGCGCTGCTCAGCACGATATCGTCGAAGTTCGCCGCGATCAGCATCTGTCTGTAGGCGTCATTGGCGAGGCTTTCTTCGGCGGCGATGAAACTAGTGCCGATATAGGAAAAATCCGCGCCCAGGACCTCCGCGGCGCGGACCGCCTCGCCGGAGCCTATGGCCCCTGCGAGGACCACAAGTCCGTCGAAAAACTCGCGCACCGCCGGGACAAAGGCGAAACCGGCCATCGCGCCCGTATGACCGCCGGCCCCGGCGGAAACGAGGGCGAGGCCGTCGGCCCCCTTTTCCGCCGCTCTCCTTGCATGCGTAAGGGAGTTCACATCTGCGATGACCACGCCGCCATAGTCGTGCACCACGTCGAGAACCGGGTCCGGTCCGCCGAGCGCTGTAATCACGATCCTGGGGCGGTGAGATTTAATCAGCGCGATTTCGTCAGCCAGGCGATCATAAGAGCGATGAGTGGTGATGTTGACGGCGAACGGCGCCGCGTGCGGATCGTTTCCGACGCGCCGGCCGATATCGTCGAGCCACTGGTCGAGCGTCTCGATCGTGCGGCAGTTCGGAAATGGAAACGCGCCGATTACGCCCGCCTTTGAGGTCGCCGCCACAAGGTCCGGTCCTGAAACGAGGAACATCGGCGCGCAGATGGCCGGCACGGCGAGATTGCCCATCAGGGACGGAATGAAATCCCGGAGCGTTGGCGTCATCGGCTTGCGGACCAGATCGGTATTTCGCTTCTATAAAAAAACTAACCTCTGCATCCTGGCAAGGCAAGGAGAAATTCAGTTGCGCAAAGCGCCGCCTCATGGGTCGTCAACCTTCCGTATTGCCCAGAAAGCCGGCTGACGGAGCCGCGCTCCCTCTGGCCGTGGCGGACTTGCGTCACTTGCAAGTTCCCTTATAAAAGCCAAGGGGGAGGAGCGCGGTTTTTGAATCCTCGGAGGTCGGCGATGGGAAGCGAAGTCTTCATTCTTGGCGGTGCGCAGACCGACTTCGCCGCGAACTGGACGCGCAACAACGCCGGGCTTTTCGATCTCTTCAGCGAGGCGGTGCTCGAGGGTCTGGAAAGCGCCGATCTCGACGCGTCGGAGATCGAGGTCGGCCATGTCGGCAATTTCGTCGCCGAGCTTTTCGCTGGCCAGGGAATGATCGGCGGCTTCTTCGGTCATACGCACCCGGATTTTTCAGGAATGCCGGCGGCCCGGCATGAAGGGGCCTGCGCCTCCGGCTCGCTGGCGGTCCTCGCGGCGATGGCCGACATCGAGAGCGGGCGCTACGGCCTCGCCTGCGTCGCCGGGATCGAATTGATGCGCAACGTCCCAGGCGAGACGGCGGCCCGATATCTGGGCGCGGCGGCCTGGGCGGGCCAGGAAGCGCTGGGTGCGAAATTCCTCTGGCCGGCGATGTTTTCAGACCTCGCCGATGTCTACGATCGTCGCTACGGGTTGAAATACGAACACCTCGCGGAAATTTCGCGCGTCAATTTTGAAAACGCGAAATCCAATCCCTGCGCCCAGACGCGAAACTGGACGTTCACGGATAAAAGTTTCACGCAAGACGATGAGGAAAATCCAGTCATCGAAGGCTGGATGCGCAAGAGCGACTGCGGCCAGGTGACAGACGGCGCGGCGGTCGTCTTCCTCGCATCGGCTGAACGCGCGCGCGAGCATGCGCGCAAGCGCGGCATCGATGTCGAGGCGATACCGAGGATCAGGGGCTGGGGGCACACAACGGCCCCGCTTTCGCTCGAGGCCAAATTGAAGGAGAGCGATGCGACGCAAAGCCCCTATGTCTTCCCCTGGGTCCGAAAGGCGATTGTCGACGCCTATCGTCGCGCGGGCCTCAGCGGTCCGGAGGAACTCGACGCGATCGAAACCCATGACTGTTTTTCAATTACGGAATACATGGCTATCGAACATTTCGGTCTTTGTGCCCCGGGCGAGGCTTGGAAGGCGGTCGAGGCGGGCGTCATCGCGCGCGACGGGAGCCTGCCGGTAAACCCGTCCGGCGGGCTGATCGGTCTCGGCCATCCGGTCGGCGCGACCGGCGTCCGTATGCTGCACGACGCCGCGCGGCAGGTTTCGGGCGCCGCGGGAGGCTGCCAGGTCGAAGGGGCGGGAACGGTCGCAACCTATAATGTCGGCGGGTCCGGGACGACCAACGTCTCGTTCGTCGTCGGCGTTTGACGTGGCGTCTGACGCTTTCATCATCGACGCGCTTCGCACGCCGCGCGGAAAGGGAAAACCTGCGAGCCAAGACAATCCGGGCGGCGCCTTGTGTTCGATCGCGCCCTGCGATCTCGTCGCCCAGCTGGTCGACGCCATCTGCGCGCGCGGCGGGCCCAACTTCGCCGGAGCCGTTGAAAGGCTGATTCTCGGTTGCGTCGGTCAGGTCGGCGCGCAAGGCGGACATATCGGCCTCGTCAGTCGGCTTGCATCCTCGCTCGGCGACGGCGTCAGCTCCAAGACCGTGAACAACTATTGCGTGTCCGGATTTTCGGCCTGCGGCGAGGCGGCCTTGCGCGCC
>CAZBOC010000044.1:0-13969 GCA_964493225.1 uncultured Caulobacterales bacterium
CCTGCCGGCGGAATTCATGCTCCATCTCGAGACGGCCTGCGCGCCGGAGGCGAACACGGCGCTTTCAGGTCTCTATCTCTCAAACGGCATGTTCTGCACCCAGTGCGAAGCTGAAGGCTTCCGCCGCATCACCTATTTCCTCGACCGGCCAGACGTCCTCGCGAAGTATTCGGTGCGCATAACCGCCGAAAAATCGAAATATCCGGTTCTCCTCGCCAATGGCAATCTGACGGCGTCGGGCGATCTCGACGGCGGGCGCCATTTCGTTCAGTGGATCGATCCGCATCCCAAGCCCTCCTATCTTTTCGCTCTGGTCGGCGGCGATCTCGCCTGCGTCGAGGATCGCTTCACGACCCGGTCAGGCCGCGACGTGGCGCTCAGGATTTTCGTCCAGCACCGGAACCGCGACAAATGCGGCTACACGCTCGACGCCCTGAAACGCGCCATGCGCTGGGACGAAGAGAGGTTCGGGCGGGAATACGACCTCGACGTCTTCATGATCGTCGCCGTCGATCATTTCAACTTCGGCGCTATGGAGAACAAGGGGCTGAACATTTTCAATTCAGCCTATGTGCTCGCGAGCCCCGAAACGGCGACGGATCACGACTACGAACTGATCGAATCCATCGTCGCGCATGAATATTTCCACAACTGGTCGGGCAACCGCGTGACCTGCCGCGACTGGTTCCAGCTCTGCCTGAAAGAGGGCTTCACGGTGTTTCGCGACCAGGAGTTTTCCGCCGAAATGCGCTCGGCCCCCGTGCAGCGGATCAAGGACGTGCGCCGCCTGCGGGCGCAGCAATTCCCTGAAGACGCCGGCCCCCTCGCCCATCCGCCGCGGCCGGAGGAATATGTCACGATCGACAATTTCTATACAGCGACAGTCTATGAGAAAGGAGCCGAAATTGTCCGTATGATGAAGACGCTTCTCGGGCCCGGGAAATTTCGCAAGGGCTGCGATCTTTATTTCGCCCGGCATGACGGAACGGCGGCGACGGTCGAGGATTTCGTCAAGGCGATGGAGGACGCGGGCGGCGAGGATTTGGCGCAGTTCCGTCGCTGGTACCGCGACGCCGGCACGCCGACGGTCTCGGTGACGGGCGGCGAGGACGGCGTCTTCACGCTCCGCCAGCACACCGACCCGACGCCGGGCCAGCCGGAAAAGCCGGCGCGGCGCATCCCCCTCGCCTACGCCGCCTATGGCGCGGCCTCGGGCGATCTTCTGGGCGAAGGTCTCGTCGATCTGACGGCTGACGAAACGACGCTCGAAATCGACGCCGGCCGCGATCACCCAGTCCTGTCCGTGTTGCGCGGTTTTTCCGCACCCGTCGCAATCGAGCACGAGGTCACGCTCGAGGACAGGCTGTTTCTCATGGCGAGGGACGATGATCCATTCAACCGCTGGGCGGTCACGAACGCGCTCTGGCGCGAGCTTTGTCTCGCCCATGCGGGGCTGAAAGACCTCGGAGACCGTGCGGCGGCGCTTCAGACCTTCTCGGACGCCCTGGCCGCCGCGCTTGAGGCGTCAAGCGACGACCCGGCCTTCGCCGCGGAGCTGCTGAAAGCGCCGAGCGCGGCGGAACTGGCGCAGTCAGCCGACGTCATCGAGCCCGCAAAAATCGTCGAGGGCCGGGCCCATGTCCGGCGAACGGTCGCGGACCGGCTGGGGGATCTGCTCGCAGAGCGCTACGAGCGCATGCGAACGAACGCGCCCTATGCGCCGGACGCCGCGCAGGCGGGTCCGCGGGCCCTGAAGAACGCGGCCCTTGCGCTTCTCGTCGCCGCCGGGCGGGACGCGCTCGCGATCGAACAGGCCGCCGCCGCGACGAACATGACCGACGAGGCCGCGGCAGTCGCCGCCCTCGCCGTCTCCGACAGCGCCGAGCGCAAAGCCGCGCTGGAACGCTTTTACGATCGCTGGCGCGAGGACCCGCTCGTCGTCAATAAATGGCTCGCCTGGCGCGCGATGAGCCCGGCGCCCGACGCGCTCGCCGACGTCGAGGCGCTTACGGCGCATGAAGCCTACGACCCGGGCAATCCGAACAAGGTCCGCGCGCTGATCGGTGTTTTCGCCCGCGAAAACATCGCCGCGTTTCACGCTCCCGACGGGTCCGGATACGCCTTCGTGATCGACCGGATCCTCGAAATCGACGCGAAGAACCCGCAGCTGGCGGCGCGGCTCACGACCAGTCTCGAAAGCTGGGCGAAGCTTGAACCCGCGCGGCGCGACGAAGCCCGGGCCGCCTTGTCGCGTCTGAGGGACCGCAAGCCCGTTTCGGCGAATCTGGCGGAGATGGCGGCGCGGCTGCTTGAGGCTTGAAACGGCGGCGATTTTCATCCGCGCGTCGTCATTTGAAACGTGACAGGAACGGGCGAAGCGGCGTACGCTACGCCCAAAAATTGCGGCGGCGCGCGCGGTTGGCGGGCGCACATTTTTCGCGGGATACGGGCGGTCGATGGCGGCGGATGTGATGAACGGCGATCTTGCTGCGCGCGCGGAGGCGCTGTCGCCGAAACGTCTCGCGCTGCTCACCGGTTTTTTCATCCTCGCGCTCGCCGCGCTTCTCGTCACCAAACTCCGCGAGGAGGTCGCGGCGCGCCGGATCGAGACGGAGCTGCGCGTCT
The DNA here is from genome assembly GCA_964493225.1 of uncultured Caulobacterales bacterium. GTDB lineage: Bacteria > Pseudomonadota > Alphaproteobacteria > Caulobacterales > Parvularculaceae > JAJFFW01. The sequence continues at coordinate 2,626 of CAZBOC010000044.1, forward strand.
CCGACGGCGCGACGCGCTGCGCCGGCGCGATGAATGTCGCCATCATGACGGGGGATTCCGTGCGCCGGACGTTGGCCGATTGCCATTCCGGCGGCGCCTCGGCGGTCTATCATCTCTCGGCCGCCGGCGACGTCATCACCTCGTTCGGCTCCAGCGAGCGCGTTCTCTTGGACGCGGCGACGGCGCGCGCTCTGCCGCTGAACGAGCGCGGGGAAGCCCTCCTTGAGCTCGCCGCAGGCGAGACGGCGGCGGCCTGGCGCACGCTGGACAACGGCGAGGCGCTGCTCGTCGCGGCGCCGGCCCATGATTTCTATGAGCGCACGCCGATCTGGTTCGCCTACGGATTGATACTCGCCTCGATCACGCTGGTCACGGCCTCCTTGATGGGCGCCTTCATCCAGCAGAGCCGGGCCGCCGCGGAGGCCGCCGGCGCGGTCGACAGTCTGCGCCGTTCGCGGGCGGCGCTGGCCGCCGGTCGCTGCTGCCCCTGGTACTATGACGGCCGGCAGCGCAGCGTCATGCTGACTCGCGCATTCCTCGAGCCCTTGGGTCTTGGCGCGCGCGACCGGTATTTTTCGTTGCGCGAATTGACCGCGCTCATTCATCCGGCCGACCTGCGCAACGCGCTGGCGATTTTCACCGGCGATACATCCGGGGTGACGGAAGGCGCGGTGCGCCTGCGCGATCCCGGCGGCGCCTGGTCGAGGGTCTATCTGCGCACGGCGGAGAACGCGACGCGGTTCGAACGCGCGGGCGTCGCCTTCGACCTGTCAGGAGCGAAGTCGATCAGCGCCGGCGCCGCCATTGCGGAGGCGCGGCTGAAAGATGCGATCGAGAGCATTCCCGAGGCTTTCGTCCTTTGGGACGCACACGGACGGCTGGCGGTCTGGAACCGTCGCTTCGCCTCGATTTTCAGAATTGAACAGGGCGCGCTGAGCGTCGGCGACGGCGTCGGCGACGTTGCAAGGCTCGCAAAGGCGGGCGGCGGGATCGTCACCCGCTATTTCGGCCCCGACGCGCCGTCCAACGAACACAGCGTCGAGGTGGCGCTGAAGGGCGATCGCTGGTTGCGAATCTCCCGCCGCCGCACGGCCGAGGGCGGGCTTGTCTGCATCGCCAGCAACGTCACGGAAATGAAGCGCCGCGCGCGCGCCCAGAAGCGCAAGGAGGAAGTTCTCAAGAACACCGTCGAAGACCTCCAGCATTCGCCTAAGGACCTTACCCTTACCATGCCAAAAAACGAGACCGAAAAACACCCCGCCGAAGAGGCGAGCCGCTCGAAAAGTGAATTTCTCGCCAATATGAGCCATGAGCTGCGCACGCCGCTGAACGCGATCAACGGCTTTTCCGAAATCATGCAGTCGGAACTCTACGGCCCCCTCGGCGATCAGAAGTACAAGGATTATGTCGAGGACATCCGCGCCAGCGGCCAGCACCTTCTCGAGCTGATCGACGACATTCTCGACATGTCGAAGATCGAGGCGGGACGCATTCAGCTCGAGCCGAGGCGCGTGGAGCTTGAACGGGTCCTGCGCGAGTCTTCACGCCTCGTCGAGAAACGCGCGCGGGACGCCGGCGTCGAACTCGCCATTTCCGTCAGCCACGCGCCCGCGGTCTGGGCCGACGCCCGCGCTGTCAAACAGGTGGTGCTCAATCTTCTGTCGAACGCCGTCAAATTCACCGATCGAGGCGGCGAGGTGACGTTGACCGCCGAAGCGGATCTGGACAGCGTAACGATCATCATCGCCGACAGCGGCGCGGGCATCGCGCCGGCGAGCTTGAAAAAACTTGGCGCTCCGTTCGAACTCACGGAATCATACGCGTCCAAACGGCGCGACGGATCGGGCCTCGGCCTCGCGCTCTCGAAATCGCTTATGGAGTTGCAGGGCGGCGTCCTGGCGATCGCAAGCCAGCCAGGCAAAGGCACCATCGCATGCGCCGCTTTCCCGCGCCGGCCCGACGCGAAAGTGCGCCTGCCGCAGTTCATCAAGGCCGACGCGCACATCCTCACGGCGACGCCGCCCAGAGCCCCGGAGCCCGCCATCGCGCCGGAAGCGGCCGAATAGGGCCTCACTCCTCCCCGCTTAGACCGCGACCGCTGCGAAGGAACCGCCTGCTGACGGTCTGTCTTTCACTCTGCGCAGCGACGAACGCCTTTCGTTCTTCGACGGACAGTTTCTCGAAGGCGTCGATCAACATCCGGTTTTGCGCCGAGCTCTGGGCTTCCCGCGCGATACGGACCTTTTCCATCGCAGCCTCGACGGCGGCGCGATCCCACTCGTCCGCAGACAGCGTTTCAGCGAGTTCCCGCCGCGCCGCGAGAACGCCCCTGCGGCCGGACCGAAGATCGGCGCGATTGGCTTCGAACGAGGCTCGGAACGCCGCGCGGGCTTCAGGCGAAAGCCTCGACGGATCGCGAGGGAACGCCCCGCGCCCGGGGACCGGCGGCGCGTCGGCGGTCTCGTCGGGCGATGCGCCCAGAATCCGTCCGGCGACGAAGCCGCCGAGAAACACGTTCACCGCAAGCGACGAAAGCAGCAGCGCGACGATCACTCCCCGACCCATAACGCCCCTTCGCTTTCTTCCGCAAACGTATAATCGATCGCCGCGCCTGCATAGGAGAACGCCTCGCGCTCAGCGCGTTCGGACGGGCTCGCTGCCGCGCTTGAAAACCCGACGGCGAAGCCCAGCGCGCCGAGACCGGCGAAGGCGCCGGCGGGGAGCCATCGCGCAATTCCGACGCGTCGGGCGATGCGGGCGGGCGCCGAACGCCGCGGCGCGCAAAGGCGCGCATGATCCTCAAGGATCCTACATTGAAGCGCTTCTCCCGCCGCAGGCGCCGGCGCGCATTTGAGGAGCGCGTCCAGAGCCTGATCATCCTTGTCACGATTTTTCATGACGCCCGTCCTTCCATCAGTTCCGTCCGCGCCGGCGCCAGACGCGCCCGCAAGGTCCGGCGCGCGCGCGCCAGCAGGGACTCAACAGCCTCAACGCTCGCTTCCATGATCATCGCCGCCTCGATATTTGAAAGCTCCTGGTAATGACAAAGCGTGACTGCGAGGCGCTGGCGGTCCGGCAGCGCTTTCACGGCCGCCTCGACCGCCGCTCGGCGTTCGTCTTCGGCAAGGGCCTCGTCGGCGCGCGGGCCCCCGTCGATCTGTTCCGGCGCGGCTTCCTCAGGGGCCTCGCGAGCGCGCTTGCGCAATCGATCAAGGCAGACGTTCATGGCGACGCGGTAGAGCCAGGTTTCGAACTTGGCGCCCTTGTCGCGCCAGGAACCCGCATGTGTCCACAAGCGAAGGAACGTTTCCTGGGTCGCATCCTCCGCGGCCGCCCGCTCGCCCAGCATTCTGTAGCATGCGCCCATGATTTTATCCGTATGACGCAGGACGAGCGCACTGGCCGCGACGCGATCGCCGCGGCCGGCCCGCGCCACGAGCGCTTCATCGTTGTCGTCAAGCTCAGCCAAGGACCATGGCCCCGCGCTCTCAATTGGCCCGCGCAGCAAGCCCGTGCGGCGCAAGACGCCGCATGGGCCGTTCCCGGATTATTGACGGCCGCGTCCATGGCCGCGCCGCCCATGGTGGCGGCGGCGTTCATCTTCGTCGAGCACGCCGTCGCCGTTCTCGTCGAGGCGTTCGAAACGCGCCTTCGCGGCGTCCTGATGTTCGGCGAAGCTGATGACGCCGTCCTTGTTCCTGTCCGGATCATTTTCCTCGCGCCATTGACGCCGGCGCTCCTCGCGGTAGGCGCTGAGTTCGTCCGCGCTCAGCGCGCCGTCGCCGTCGGCGTCCGCCTCGTCGAAAAGACGCGCCGTCCGCGCGTCGATTTCTTCCGCCGTGATCAGGCCGTCGCCATCCGCGTCGGCCCCGCGAAGCCCGCCCGGCTGTGCGGCGAGGGCCGCGCCGGCGGCGAGAATTGCGAAGCCGGCGCAAAGGGCGGTGTTCGTGATCGTGTTTTTCATTGCATCCTCGTTCCTGCGTTGTAAGCCGTCCAGCGCACCTGTAACGGATCAGCGCCGGGATTCCGTCGCTTCCAGAAGGCTGTCGCGATAGGCGGCTGCGAGCGCGCTTTCGGCGGTCTCCATTACGCGAGCCCTGACGCGGCCCTCTTCGTATTCGGTCGTGACCGCCTCGAGGGGTTTGTGCTCGGCGCCGACGAGAAGATCGGCGAAGGCCACCACCCGGCGCATGCGCGGGGAGAATTCGGCGGAGGTGATGCGCCCCACGGGCTCGCCATTGGCGAGGACGTCGGCGCCGGGATTGGGTTCTTCACCGTCGAGGCCGAGCACGACGAGGGCGCGCTCGTCGGGCGGCGCGCCTCGGGCGAGCGACCGCCGGCCGTTGAACCAGGCGCGGTTCGGCGGGGCGAGATGCGGCAGGCCGAGCGCCTGTGGCGTGCGCGACAGCTGCGCGTTCGCGGCCTCGTCCGCTCCGACGAAGTCCACGCCGAGACGCGGGGCGCCCGCCTCGATCCGCAGGATTTCAAGGGCGTTGAGACCCGCGGGCGTGGGAGCCGCGGCGCGCCGCACCCTTTCCCAGAGCGTCAGCGCTTCTTCATAGGGGTAAATGATCTCGACCCCCGGCTGCACGCCGACATGGATCGGTCGCGACGCGGCGTCGATCCCGCGCACGGTCGTCTGGGCGGCGAGATTCTCGCTCGCCGCGTCCACGCCGGCCGCAGCCGCGACGTCGCGGGCCTCCGGTCCGATGATCGCCATCGCGGCGACGCGGCCTGTAATATCCTCGAGGGTGACGTCGAGCCCGCGCGAGGCGAGCTGCAGGCGCCGCGCGTGGGACCGCGAACAGGTCAGGATGTGCATCTCCGTCCCGAGATGGGCGACGTCTACGAGGTCGACGACCGTCCCTGTGGAGGAAAGAATGAGCCCGCGCGCGCTTTCGCCGAGTTCAAGGCTCTTCACCGGCGTCGTCGTCACGCGCGAAAGGTAGGCGCCCGCATCCGGGCCGCGGACGATATACCGCCAGAGGGCGCCGAAATCGGCGACGCCGGCGCTCTGGGTCAGGCTCGCATATTCCTCGCGCACGCTCGTGTAGACCAGCGGCGTCGACCAGCCGTTGATGGAGGTCCAGCTGTTGGCGTAGCTCGCGGCCGCCGCCGCCGAGAAAAGCGCCGTGGGTTTCGGTTCGATCGAGGACCGGTCCGGGCCCGGAAACATCATGCGGCGATCCCCTTGCGCTTGTGGAGCCGAAGCGCCGCCTTCGCCGCGCTGCGGCCGGCGGCGCCGCTGACGCCCTGGCCCACCTGGGCCTCCGGCCCGCAGAAGAAGAGGCCGCTGATCTGAGAGGCCCCGCGCAGCACCTGGGCGCGCTGGGCTTCGGCGAGAACGGCGCGCGAGGAGCCGTAGCCCTGGGGCGCCATGGCGAACTTCTCCGCAATGTCGCTTGCGAGCGCCACGTCGATCGCCTCGAGGCGCGCGCCGGCGCCGGGGGCGATTTTCTCGATCGTCGACAGGGCGGCGCGGCGGACTTTTTCGCGGAAATCCTCGTCCGGGTTTTCCCTATACGGAACGGGATGCAGCCAGCCGGCGCCGAGACTGCCGGTCGGGGGAGCCCAACCTTCCTCGAAAACGTTCGGAAAGACGATCTCCATCAACAGTTCCGACGCGACATCGCCTTCCCGCGCGAGGCGGAAAGCGCGGCGCATGGTCATGCGGTCAGGCGTGAAGACAAGTCGCCGGGAAAGATTCGCCCTCGTCTGACCGTCCTTGGGCGTTCCGTTGAGCGCGAAGTGGATCTTCGCCGAGGCGAAGCGCGGACGCTCAATACTGAGAAATTTCTGGAACTCGACATCAAGCAGCTCCGGGCCGATCTGATCGACAAACACGCGCTTTCCGTTCAGTGCGTTGACGATGATTGGCGCGCGGATCTGGCCGCCGTCCTCCATGGCGACGCCGGCCGCCTTGTCCCATTCGACAAGCAGCGAGCGGATATGGGCCCCTGACCGGATCTCCACCCCGGCGTTCTGCACCGCGCGCCGGAGCGCGTCATAGAGCCCGGAAAACCCGCCGCTCGGAAGGGCGCACGCCGCCTGCAGTCCGGCCGCCTCGCCTGACCAACGGCGCAACAGAGAGAGGAAACTATGGGGATCGCTGGGGCGCAAACCCGAGCGCAAAGAGGCTTCGGCCGTCAGCAGATCCTTGATCCGATCATCGCTGAAGTAGTCGTCCATCACCTGATCGAGCGAGGCCGATGCGTAGCGCTGGAAGAGCTTTCTCGTCCGCACGGAGAGCTTATCGAGGGGCTCGCCGCAAAAGAACGGCCTGAGTTCGCGGGCGGCCGCGAGCATTTCGCTGATAAATTCCTTGAACGCGGCCGCATCGGCGTCAGCGAGTTCCGCGATCGATTCAGCGGACTGGAACAGGTCGCCGCTGACGAACAGGGCGCTCTTGTCTGCAAAATAGTAAATGCTGTCGAAGCGTCGTTGCACGAAACTCAGGCCGTGCCGGTAAAGGTCGAGACCGTTCACAACCTCGGGGTCGAGGTCGCGGATCAGGAAATCGCCGTCGTCGGCGAAATAGCCGGGCGTGAAAGGACGAAGCTCCGGTTGCGGGAGCCCGGCTTCGAGGAGCACGGTCCTAAGGCCCGCCTTACCTAGGAAAGCCGCCGCCGCGAGCCCGTCGACGGTCGCACCGACGACGACGGCGTCGAGACCGCCTTCGATGCGCGCGCCTGTCCGGGATTGCGCGGGCGCGCCGCTCGCAAGTTCAAATCCCTCGTCCACCGCCTTCACCCTTGGGCAACCAGTCTGAGGGCGAGGCGGGCGGCGGCGGCGATTTCATTGACTTCCGGCGCCGGCGCGGCGATCGCGGGCGCGTCCGCGTTGAGCGCGGCTTCCGGCTCGAGGTCAGTCGCGCCGCAGATTTTTACATCCGTGCGCTGAACGCTATTCAGCGCGCCGTTCAGGTAGCGCTCCAGGCGCTGGACGACCTGTTTCCCAAGAATCTGACGGTCCTGGCCAGTCCATTCGCGCGGCCCGTCCTCGGAGGCCAGCACCTTTGGACAGTAGGTCGTGCGCACGAGAATTTCCCGGTCGCTGAGCTCGAAGCTGATCGGCGCGGCGTCGGGGATGCGTCCTTCGAGTACAGCCTCCCGCGCGGAACGGATTTCCTCCGCAGACCCTGCGATATAATAGACCGCAGCGACGCCTTCAGGCGTCGGGGCCGGCGGACGGATTTCCTCGGAAAGTTTGACGCTGATCATCGCCTCGGCGTTTTCGCGGTTGGTCAGGGGCGACGGGTCGCCTTTCACTTTCAGCCCGCACGCCCAGGCGATCCGGGGCGAAGACGCCATCAGCGCGCCCGCGCGAAAACGCTCGCCGCTCTCCAGTTCGACGTCGAATTGGCGCGCGTCGTGGCGCGTGATCCTGCGGCATTGCGCGGGGAAATGGGCGACCCCCGCCCTCTCGCAGACCCGCTCGAGCGTCGCGAGGAGGCCGGCGCCGTCTTTGACGCGCCAGGCGTTGCGGTCGACCGCCGTCGCCAGCGCGTATGCCGACCCCGGCTCCTCGCCGCCGAGACCGAAGGCCAGACCAGCGACGGCCGACAGGTGCGTCTTGATTGCGTCGTTCTCAAAATAGTCGTCGAGCACCGAACCAAGGGCGTCGGTCGGCGCGCCGTCCATCGGCGTCGCGGCGAACGTCGCGCCAAGGGCCGCAAATATCTCCTCGCGCGGCAGTTTCTTGCGCACATGCTTGCGGCGCATTTCCCCCTTGAAATCAGCCCACAAGGCCCCGTCCCCCGGGCTTGTCCGCGCGAGCGCTTCCTCGGTTTGCTGATCATCGGCGAAAGTCGCGACCGCACCCCCGTCTTCGAACAGCGTTATGCGCGCGTCGATCGGCTCCACCACGAGATCGGTTTCGTGCAGGTCAAGCTGGCGCCAGACGAAGTTCGGGACCGCCGACGCCGATCCCGCGCCCAGAATTTCGTGCCCTGTCTTGACGACGGCGCAGACCGCACCGGCGCGCGCCGCGCAGGCCGCGGCGGCGAAACCGCCGGGATCGGCGCCGAAAATCACAAGATCAAACTGCCGGCGATTTCTCATGCGACTCGTCCGCGTTAACTATCCGGCTCCAAAGCGCTTTCAACAATCCGTTCATACGCCCGTATAACATCGCACTGCGTACGTATTATTAACGATTGCGCCGCCTCAAGACGATCTTCGCCGCAGGCTTGGCTCAGCCTCGTCTTCAATGCAAGACCCGATCCTTCGGGGTCGAACACCCCGTCTGTCGCCGCCCGACTGACCTGCAAGACACTTTCGAATAATTCGCTCGCCGATGAAAGCGTTCTTTCGATGGTTCCGTCCTGCGCGCCCGGATCGCCGCCGCCCTGACCCGACCCGACCCGACCGTGAAGCAAGGCCTCGTATTGGCGAATAAACTCCAGATCGGTTAATCCCCCCCGAACATTCTTAACGTCCCACGGCCCCTGATCGCGCTTGGCTTCATGCAGGCGCTCGCGCATGGCATGGACATCGGCCGCGACGGCGGCGCGTTCGCGCGGTCGGGCGATAATCCGGGCGATTTCGCCATCAATGAAACCGCGCAGTTTATCGTCGCCCGTGATGACGCGCGCCTTGGTCAGCGCCATGATCTCCCAGGTCCAGGCGTCGTTCTCAAAATAGGCCGTAAAAGCGGAGCGGCTCACAGCGGCGGGCCCCGCGCGGCCGGAGGGGCGCAGATTCATATCGACTTCGTAGAGCCCGCCCTCCTCGGTCGCCGCCGAAAGGGCGGTCAGGTAGCGCCGCGTCAATCGGGCGAAATAGGACACCGCGCCCAGCGGTTTAGCACCGTCGGACACGGCGTCCGGGTCCGCGTCGTAAACGAACATCAGATCGACGTCAGACGTCGCCGTCATCGCGCCGGCGCCGAGCCGGCCGAGGCCAAGCACGGCGATTTCCCCCTCGATGCGCCCGTGGACCGCCTCGGTTTCCGCCCGCGCGACGGGGAGCATGGCGGCGAGGACGGCGTCGGCCAGAACCGAATAGGCGCGCGCGGCCTCGCGGGGCGGGATGGTCGCAAGCACGAGACGGGCGGAAATCTGAAACTTTTCCTCCGCCGCGAAGCGTCGCGCGGCGTTGAGCTTGTCTTCATAGCGCGGGGCGGCCCGCAGCGCCTCGTCGAGGCGCGCGCGGTAGGTATCGGGCGCCAGAGCCGCGCCGGGCCAGTCCCGCTCGATCAGCGCCTCGACAAGATGAAGCCGGCGCGCAAGGTTGCGCGCGAGCGCGGGCGCAATCGTCATCAGCTTCGTCAATTCATCGAAAATCTCAGGCGAATGGGCGAAAAGCGAAAAGATCTGGACGCCTGACGGAAGCCGCCCGAGGAAGCCTTCGAAGGCGACGAACGCCTCGTCCGGATCGCTCGCCTTGGCGAGGCTCTCCAGGAGCCGGGGGGTCAGCGCGGTCAAGAGCTCTCGGGCGCGGCAGGTTCGCGTCGCGCGAACCCCGCCGGCGTGCCACTGGCGCATGGCCTCGCTGACATGCTCCGGACGCTTGAAGCCGAGGGCGCGGAGGCTGCGCAACGTTTCGGGATTGTTTTCAACGCCCGTGAAGCTGAGCGTGCCGAGATCGCAGGCGAGGCGATCCTCCGTGTCGAAGAGATTGCTGAAATGGCCGTGGGTCGCGCGAAGGACAGCGCGCAGGCGCGTTTCGAATTCCCTCGGCCCGGGCTCGCCGAGGAACGCCGCGAGCCGGTCGACGCCGGCCTCGGTCTGCGGGATCTTGTGGGTCTGCTCGTCGTTGATCATCTGGATGCGATGTTCGACGCGGCGAAGATAGGCGTAGGCGTCGCGCAAATCGTCGTGCGCGCCCGCGTCGATACGGCCGTCGTCACGCAGGGCGGCGAGCGCGTCGAGCGTCCGCGCCCCGCGCAGGGCCGGGTTTTTCCCGCCGAGGATCAGCTGCTGGGTCTGGACGAGGAACTCGATCTCGCGGATGCCGCCGCGACCGATCTTCAGGTCGTGGCCGAAGAACTCGATCGACCCGCCGCCCTTCGCCGCGTGAATCTGGCGCTTGATGGAAAGGATGTCGTCGATCGCGGCGTAATCGAGATATTTGCGCCAGACGAAGGGACGCATGCTCTTGAGAAATTCTTCGCCGAGGGCGACGTCGCCCGCCGCCGCCCGCGCCTTGATGAAGGCCGCGCGCTCCCAGTTCTGTCCGTAGGCTTCGTAATAGGATTCGGCCGCCCCGATGGAGATCGCAGCCGCCGAGACGCCGGGGTCCGGACGCAGGCGCAGATCCGTTCGGAAGACATAGCCCTCGGCGGTCGGCTCCTGCATCAGGCGAACGAGGCCGCGCGCGGCAGCGATGGCGATCTCGCGCGCCGCTTCTCCGAGCGCCGGCGCATTCGGATCGTAAAGGACGATGACGTCGATATCGCTTGAATAATTGAGCTCCCGCGCGCCGTGCTTGCCCATGGCGAGGATCGTCACGCCGCAATCCGTTTCCGGATCATCGGGCCTTGCGGGCGCGAACCCCTTGCGGGCGAGCCGGCCGAGCACGGTCTTCATCGCTCCAGACAGAGCCGCGTCGGCGAAGTCGGAAAGCGCCTCCGCGGCTTCCTGCATCGACCAGGCGCCGCTGATCTCTGCGATCCCGGCGACTAGGGCGGCGCGGGCTTTGGCCTGGCGCAGCGCACGCATCGCGGCCGCCTCGTCGACCCCGCTTTCGTCTTGACAGCCAGCGGCCCCGCGCGCCGCCGCGCAGGCCTTCGCCATCGAAACGGCCGGCGGCGCGGCGAAAATTTCCGCAAGGTTCGTCTGCTGACTGACGATCAGGCGCGACAGGTAGGGCGAGCAGCCGCCGACGGCGGCTACGAGGTCTCTTTCGCCCGCCCCGAGGTCTTTGAGAACGGGATCAATCGCCTTCAGGAGGCGGCTCGCAGCGTCGGCGTCGTGGACTTCCGGGACGTCGGCGATCCGCATCGCGAGAGGCGCAGCGGGCCTTTGCACTTTCACGACGTCATTTGGCGCCGAACGCGGAACTTCCGCAAGCACAAAAAGCCGCCGCCGGCTTCGCCGAGCGGCGGTCGGTCAGCGGCGCGCAACCGCCCCTTCAGCAGCCCGCGGCCGCTTTCAGATTGGTGGAGGGGCGGAATTTCAGGCTCTTGGAGGCCTTGATCTTGATTTCCTCGCCCGTGCGCGGATTTCGGCCTTTGCGGGCCGGACGCTTGGTGACCGTGAAGGTGCCGAAGGTTCCGATCTGGTATTTGCCCTCTTTCTTGCTGCGTTTCAGGCCCGCTTCGATTTCGCCGAAGACGAGTTCGACGACCCGTTTGGCTTCGGCATTGCTCATGCCTCCCGCCTCAGCGACATTGGCGATGAATT
>CAZBOC010000045.1:0-13905 GCA_964493225.1 uncultured Caulobacterales bacterium
GCGGCGAGGAACGCAGCTAGCGAGCCTTGGGCCGCTTCGACGCCTGGCCGCTCGGCGAAGCCCTTCGCGGCCGCCTCCGAGAGGTCGCAGACCGCGGCGAGCCGCACGCCGGGAACCCGCGTCAGCGCGTCCGCGTGCCAGGTCGCGATATAGCCCGCGCCCAGAAATCCGACATTGAGGGGTGTGTTCTTCACGATGCTGCGCCTGTTTCCGCCTGCGGTGAGGTGCCTCTTCGTCCCGTCGGGCATTGTCAAGATCGCCGCCGCCCGCCGCACGGTCGGTATCGCGCGCGCGGTTACTTTTTTGCCAAGCCGTCGCCCTTTTCGCTCAAGCCGGTCGCCGTCTCGGGCGGATTTTTCGCCGCCGGACGCTCGGTCCGCGTCCAGGTTCCGGTCGAGCGGCGCGCCTCGCGGCCATAGACGCGGGCCTTGCCCGCTGCGTAATCCGCAAAATCGCGCATTCCCCGCATCGGCGTGACCGTGTCGCCGACCTTGATCCAGGCTGCCGCCAGCCCCGCGCCAAAAATCGCCATGGCGGCGATCGCCATTGCGAGCGGCGCGACAACGTCGAACGCCGCCGCCGCCAGACCCGCAAGAAAAATGGCGACGAGGGCGGCGGCGAAAACCGTGAGCGGCGGGACGGCGACGTCGAGCGCGAGGGCGGCGAGGCGCGCGTCGCGCCGCAAGAGCGCGGCGCCGAAAAGCCCGGCGACGCGGCGACGCGCCAGTGAAAGGGATCCGTGCTCCCAGCGCGCGCGCTGTTTCGCGGCCGCCTCGTCCCCCTGGGGAAACTCGCTTGTGACGAGGGCGTCAGCGGCGAGAATCGGGGCGGCCCCGCGCCGGGTCAGGTCAAGCGAAAGCGCGAGGTCCTCGACGATTTCCCCGGAGCCGACCGACAGGCCGGCTGCGAGAGACCAGGGCAGCGCCATGCCGGCGCCGGTGAGCCGCGTCACATCGAAGAGCCTGTAAAGCCCGCCCATGCGCGCCTCGTTCATCACGCGCCAGGCGAACTCGGCGACCCGCGCCTTGGCCCCCGCGCCTTCCGGCGCGCGCATCAGATAGAGCGCCTGGGCGGGGCGCCCGGTGGCGAGCGCCGCCGCTGCGGCGCGCGCGATCGCGCCTTCCCCGAGCCGGCAGTCGGCGTCGAGGAAGAAGACCACCGCTGGCGGATCATCGCGCAGGGCGTCGATGGCGAACTGCAGCGCATATCCCTTGCCGCGCCGGTCAGGGTCGCGCCGTTCGAGCACGGCGGCGCCGGCCCGCCGGGCGATTTCCGCGGTCGCGTCCTCGCAATTGTCGGCGACGACGATCAGGCGGTCGCCCCGTTTCAGTTGCGCCTTCGCGTCGGCGATGGAGGGCAGCAGACCCTCGCCTTCGTTATGGGCCGGAACCACGACCGCGATATTATCTGAGCACGGATCGACGTCGTCCGTGCGGCGCGGCCGCGGCGCGGCGAAAACTTCCAGCGCGAAGAAGGCTGCGAGGACGCAGGCAAGCGCCGCCGGCCCGCCGACAAGGAGGAAGATCGCGGCCTCTAGCATTGAGGCGCCTCCAGCGCCCTGAAGCAGTCCAGGAGCTTCGCCGCCTCGCGGTCGATGTCGTGGCGAACAAGCGTTTTCTCTCGGCCCGCCGCGCCCATGGCGAGGATGGCGCCGTCGTCGGCGTCCAGGGCTTCGCCCATCGCCTCGGCCAGCGCCGCAGCGTCGCCCGCCGGCGCCAGCCAGCCGTTCGCGCCCGGCTCGACAAGTTCGGGGATCCCCGCAATATAGGTCGAGATCACCGGCCGGGCGAGGAGAAACGCTTCCATGATCGAGACCGGCAGTCCCTCGGCGTAACTCGGCAGGACGAAGGCGCGCGCCTCCTCGATCGCCCGGCGCACCTCCGCCGGCGACTTCCATCCTGCAAAAATGATCCGCTCACAAATCTTGTGCTCGCGCGCGGCGGCCTCGAGGTCGCCGCGCATCTCCCCGTCGCCCACCAGGACGATTTCGAAGTCGCGGCCCGCCTCCTTCAGGAGCGCGGCCGCCTCGATGAGCGTCAACTGCCCTTTCTGTTCACAAAGCCGCCCGACGCAGACGAAACGTTTCGCCGAGAGCGGGGGCGCCGCGCGCTCGCTCGCGTGAAAGGCTTGCTCGACGCCGCAATGGACGATCTTGATCCGGTCCCAGTGCTCGCGACCGACGAGGCGGCGCGCCTGGGCGAGGCCGTAGGAGGAAATCACGACCGTCAGCGCCGCCTCCTCGATCTTGCGTTTCAGGGCGATGAGGCCTGGCTTGTCGAATTCCTCCGGCCCATGGACGGTGAAGGAGAACGCAGCGCCCGTCAGGCGGCTCGCCATGAGGGCGACGGTGGCCGAATTCGTGCCGAAATGCGCGTGGACATGGGCCAGCCTTTCGCCGCGCATCCAGTCTGCGAGGACGAGCGCTTCGAGGTAGTAAAGGACATGCCGGAACAATCCCGCCTCCGAGCGCCAGCCGAACCGGACAATCGAAGGCAGCTCGGCGATCGCGCGTCCGGGGTCGGCGAAGAAGGCGCGCAGGACGGCGCCGGCGATCGCAGTCCAGGGCGCGCCGACGATGCGGCGGGTGCGCGCCTCTTCCTCCCTGTCCTCGTCGGCGACGAGGCCCTGTTTCGAAGGACGCACCGCGAAGCGCGAGACCTCGACGCCAAGCCGCTCCAGGGCGGCGATCTCCCGGCGCACGAAGGTGTGACTGATCCCGGGATACTGATTGACGAGATAGGCGATCTTCATGGGCCCCGCGGCGCTAGGAAGCGGCCGCGTCCGCGCCGTCGGGCCGCGATTCCAGATGGTATTTCGCGGCGCCGAGAAACTCCCCGAAATGTCCGGCCGTCACCAGAACTCCATAAATCCACGCCGAGCGGTTGCCGATCCCGTGGCGCAGGGCGATCAGGAGCACCTTGGCGAAATAGACGAGGAAGCCGAAGCACAGGACCCAGAGAAAAACGCCGATTGCATTGGTCATGGGCGCGAGCACCTGAACGGCGACGGCGCCGATAATGGCGGCGAGGAGAATGAACAAGGGAAAGGCGCCGCCCCAGATGATGGCGCGGGCCTGTTCAAGGACCCGGAAACGCTCCGGGGGCGCGCCGTGAAGGAAGACGCCGTGAGCGTATTCATAGCCGTTGCGCTTGGCGTCCCTCCACCAGTCTTTCAGGCCGATGCGGCGGGCGTGGTTGACGCCCATCTGGGATTCGATGCGCCATACATGGTGGCCGCGCCGCCGCATCCTCAAGCAGAGATCATCGGTGTCGTTGGCGGGAATGTCGCCGCGAAAGCCGCCCGCAGCCTCGAACGCGCTTGCGCGCACGAAGGCGGTCGCGCCGGTGCACTGGAGCTCGCCTTTGGGACGGCGGCGCGCGATTTCGCCGACCACGTTGACGACCGACTTCTCGTTGAAGCGTTCCTTCTTGAAGCCGTCGACCACGGCGACTTCGGGGCGGCGGTTCATGAACGCCGCGGCCTGCCTGAACCAGTCCACATGGAGAATGAAATCCGCCTCGAGGAACTGCACGAAGTCAAGCTTGGGATCGAGCGCCTTCAGGCGGCGATAGCCGGAATTGCGCGCGCGCCCGGGATTGACGGCGGGCGAGGCCAGCCTGACCACGTCGGCGCCCATCCGCGCGGCGACCCTGGCGGGTTCGTCCTCCGGCGCGGGCGTGACGAAGACGATGGTTCGTCCCTCGCCGACGGACCGGATGGCCGCCTCCGGAGACACGCCCTCGCCCGCGTCGAGAATGATGACGCCGATGACGGCGGCCTCGGCGCGCGCTTGCCGGCGCGCGCGTCCGGATGGGCGTTCGCCCGCGCCGACGGCGGGCTTCGCTGCGGCGGGGGCGTCGTCGTCATCGAGCGAACGAAGGAGCCCGCTCGGCTCCTCGCTGGCCGGTTCCATCTCGGCGCGCTCAAGGGCGGTGATCGCCTGGGGCTTGAAGCGCCCGCCGCGATTGGCGCCGAGATAAGACGGCGTGTTTGCGAGGCCCCCTTCGAACCGCGCGCCCGCCAGAACGAATGGCTGGGGCGCGGGCGCGCCCGCATCTGTTGGCCGGCTGTTGTCGGCGACCACGGAGAGGGCGGCCGACGTTTTCGCGCCAGACGGCGCGCGGTCGGGTTCGCCGGTCTCCTCCGCGCCGGCCTTGTCCTCTCCCGCGCCGGCAGCGGGTCCGTCGGGTTCCGCCGGCGGATAAAGCGTCGGCATGCCGGCGTCGCCCGCGCGGCGCGGGCGCGGACCGTCGGCGGAGGAAAACGGCGAAGGCGTTTCAGGCGGGGTTCTCCCGGGCGCCACGTTGCGGTCCACCGCGACGCCGAATACGCCGTAGTCTGACTTGTCGGAAATCACCGAGGCGACGATCTCCGCGCTCACCTTCTGCTCGCTGGCGGAGAACGCGTAGACGAGCGCGGTGTCGGCGATGATGTTGATGACGCGGGGAACGCCGCGCGATTCCTCCGCAATAAGATCGACGGCGCCCTCGCTGAAGATGGGCCGGCTCGCTCCGGCGATCGACAGGCGCGTGTCGAGATAGGCGTCGACTTCCTCGCGGCTGAGCGGCGTCAGGTGAAAATCGGAACCGACGCGCTGGGCGAGCTGCAGAAGATCGGGCCGGTTCAGGAGGTCCTTGAGCTCCGGCTGGCCCACGAGGATCAGCTGCAGGAGCTGGTCCTTGCCGGCGTTTATGTTCGACAGCATGCGCAGCTCTTCGAGCATGTCGACAGACAGGTTCTGCGCTTCGTCGATGATGAGGACGACGCGCCGCCCCTTCGCATATTCGGCGATGAAGAAATCCTGCAGCTGGGCGAAAAGCTCCACATGGGTCTTTCCGGCGAAGGTCTGCCCGAAGCCCATGAGCACCCAGCTCAGAAGTTCGCCCCGGCCGGCCTGGATGTTCGACAGCAGCGCGACCGTATGGGTGTCGGACAATTGCTCCAGCAGGCGATGGACGAGGGTCGTCTTGCCGCAGCCGACCTCGCCCGTGACGACGGAGATCCCCGCATGGTTCAGGACGCCGTATTCCAGCATGGCGTAGGCGAGCCGATGGCTGCGGCCCCAGTAGAGAAAGGACGGGTCCGGCTGAATGGAGAACGGTTTCTCGTTCAGTCCGAAGAATTCTTCATACATGGAATACTGCACCGCGGGTTCTGATTCGCGCCGCCCCTAGATTGCCGGCCCGGTCAATGCGGAAGGGCCCGTCACTCGCCGAGGAGCGCCCGGGCCGCATCGATGAAATCCGCATCGTCTTCGGCGAGGTCGATCGCCTTGCGCAGCGCCTCCGCGCCGCGCGCCGCCTCGCCCTTCTTCAAGAGCGCCGCGCCCAGATGATACTGGACCTCGGCCAGTTCGGGCAGCGCCGCGGCGGCCGTCTCGAGGCGTTCAAGCCCCGCCTCGACCTGTCCGGCGCGCACCAGCGCCCATCCATACGTATCCTGAAAATACGGGTTTTCAACGTCTTCGAGGATTTCGGCGACGCTCACGGCCTTTTTCAGGCTCTCCGGATCATCCCGCAACCGGGTGAGCAGACTTGCGTAATTGTTGGCGACAAGCCGGTCGTTCGGACGGCGCGAGAGGATGTCGCCATAAAGCGCCATCGCCTCCTCGTCGTTTCCGTCGGCGAGGAGGATATCGGCCTTGATGACCTTGAGCCCGTCGCTCTCGGGCGCGGCGACGAGACCGCGCTCGACAAGGGCGCGCGCCTCGTCCTTGCGTTCCTCCTGCAGATGGACGCGGTAGAGGAGTTCATAGCCGGCGAAGGCCGTCGGGTCGGTTTCGATCGCCTGCTCCAGAACGGCGCGGGCGTCGTCGCGCCTGTCCTGCTGCAGAAAGACCCTGGCGAGGAGCATGCGCGCGGCGTAATTTTCCGGATTGTTCGCGATGTTCTCGCGCAGCAGCGCTTCGGCCTTTTCCGGCGCGCCCGTGCGCATATGCGCCCCGACGAGGGTGGCGAGGGGGCGCGCCTCGAGGGGGGCGCGCGCGTTCTCCTGTTCAAGCGCGCTGACGACGCCGCTGTAATCCTCGAGCCCGGCGTAAGCCGCGCCCAGGATGCGGTTCACCACCGGATCCTCGTCGTCGATATTGTCGATGATCTTGGCGACCTCCTCGGCGCCGCGCCAGTCCTGCTGCAGGAGCCTAATGGCTGCGAGGAATTTCAGGTTCTCCAGATCGGCCGGATGTTCGGCGAGGGACTGGACCAGGATTTCCTCCGCACGCGACTGGTCGTTGTTGCGGATAAGGAATTTCGCGAAGACGTTCGCCTGTTTCGGATCGTACTGGCTCTCGATGACGGCCTGCGACATCTCGCGCGACGCCAGCGCGACATCGCCCTGGCGCTCGAAGGCGGTCGCCATCAACATGCGCGCGCCGGCGTTTTGCGGATCGTCGTCGAGAACGATCCGCAGATCGCGGATCGCTTCGTCCAGATCGCCGCGGTCGATCTTGATGCCGGCGAGCTTCATCAACGCGTCGGAATTGCGCTCGTCCTTGGCGAGAACGCCGCGGAGGATTTTCTCCGCCTCGTCCACTTTCCCCTCGACAAGGCGCGCCCCGGCGATCTCGTTTTTAGAGCGCAGTTCCACGCTCTGGTCGTCTTCCTGTTCGGCCAGCCGGCGGTAAAGCGCCTCGGCCGCGGCCGTCTCGCCGTTCTGGCGCAGATAGGCCGCATAGGCGAAGGCGAGGTCGAGATTTTCGGGGCGGGCGTCGACATAGGCCTTGAACGTCGACGCCGCTTTTTCCTCGCCGCCCAGTCGGAAATCGACCCGCACCACGTCGAGGACCGGATCGACCTCGCCCGCGAGGATGTCGGCGACGGCGACGAGTTGCTCGCGCGCCTCCTCCAGCCTGCCGTCCTCGACGAGGCCGGCCACGTAAACGCGCCGGAAGCCGGGGTTTTCCGGAAACTCCTCGATGAGCCGGCGGTATCCTTCGTCCACCTCGTCGTCGCGTTCGAGCTTTTTCAGCATCTGAAGGCGCATCAGATGTAGCACGGACTGCTTCGGGTTCGCCTCCAGCGCCCCGTCGAGAAACCCGATCGCGCCTTCGTAATCGTCCGCGCGGGACCGCTCGGTCGCGAGCACGGTCGCCGCCTCGGCGTTGCCGGGCTCAAGCGCGAGCGCCTCCTCGGCCAGCGCGACCGCCTGCAGGTAGTCCTCCAGCTTGACCAGCACGGCGGCCTTGAGGGCGAGGGCGTCGGGGTTTTCCGGCTCGAGAGCGAGCGCCCTTTCCGCATAGTCGAGCGCCTGGGGCTCGTCGCTGCCGACGAGGTAGAGCTTGCCCAGTTTCACGATCGCGTCGACATTGTCCTTGTCGAGACGAACGACGGCCTGGAGGGCGCCGAACATGCGCTGAAAATTCTGGCGCTCTTCGGCGACGGCGGCGAGACCCATGAGGGCGGGAACGTGCTCCTCGTCGATCTTCAGCGCGTTCTGGAACTGGATGTTGGCTTTGCCGTAGTCTTCCTCCTGCAGAAACGCCTGTCCGCTTTCGGTGTATTTGGCGACGCGCTGTTCCGGGGAGGAGCACGCCGCCAGCGCGCCAAGGCAGGCGAGCGCGAGCGCGGCGCGCCAGGAGGCGCCGGCGCCAGGCCTTCTGGAGGCGTGCGTTGAGGAATGGCTCTGATGCATTGAAGGGTCTTTCGTGTTCACGATCGGCGCGACGGTGAATAGGGGCGCTTTGCTGACACGTCCTTAAGACGCCGCCGATCGTCTGATCGTCGCCCCTTCAGGCGTGTCCAGGCGCCTCTTCCCCGCTTCACGGATGATCGGATAATCCATCGCGTTCGCTCTGAAAAGCCTTATCGCCCGGCGAGACGGGTTGGCGAGGGAAAGGCGGCGCCCGGCCCGCACGCAGTGTTTTTCAAGCATCAGGACGAGGCCGAGGAACGCCGCGTCAATCGCGCCCGCGTCGGCGAGGTCGAGCGTCGGCGCGGCGCCCGAAGCGGCCGCCTCGCGGAAGGCGCGCCTGACCCGGCCGAGGCCGCCATGGACGAGGTCGCCTTCGAGCGCGATGATGATCTCGTCGTCGGCGCGCTCAAGGCTCGCCCGCGCGGGCTCGGCGACGCCGGACCTTCTTCCGGCGGACAAAATCCGCGGCAGGCGGCGCGCGGCGATGTTCACGAGCGCCCAGCCGTCGCTCGCATAGCGCCGCCACAAGGCCCCGTCGGCTATGATCCGCCAGGCCCATTCGAGCCCCGAACGCGCCATCCAGCGCGGGGCGCGCGCGACCGTGCCGGCGGTGAAATCAACGACGGCGCCGAGATGGGCGACCACGGCGGCGTTCAGCCGCTCCTGATTGCGCTCGATCCAGTCCTGTCCCTTGGCGGCGCCGAGCGAGACGATGACGAAATCAGCACCTGCAGCGTTGATTTCGTCGATAACCTCCGGCCGGCTCATGGCCTCCACATCGCCGAAACCCGGATTGAGCCAGCCGACCGAAGTCACGCCCCCGGCATCGGCGTTCACCGCCGCGTGGGCGGCCTCGGCCGCGCCATCGCGGCCGCCGAAAAAGAAGACCTTAAGGGGACTGCGGAGCGCCGAGCGCTGGCGCAACGCGTCGAAGAGATCCGAACCGGCCGCCCGCGATCGGATCGGCGCGCCGACGAGTTTTGCGAGCGCCGCAACGGGCGCGCCGTCGGCGAGGCTGAGGTCGGCGGCGACGATCTGCGCCCTGGCCGACCGATCCTTGAGGGCGCGTACGAGCCAGTTGACGTTGGGCGTGACGAAGGAAAGGCGCGCGCCGTCGCGGACCGCCGCCTCGACCGCCTCCAGCGCGGTCGGCACGTCCGCCGTATCGACCGGGACGCCGAGCACGCACCAGATATCGCGTTCAAAATCGTCTCGCGCGAAGGCGCTGACGGCGCCGGGTCCGCGCGCGCCCTGCATGGTCTTGAGCGGCGCGTCCGCCAGCGCGTCGACGGCGCTCGGTTGCGTTGTTTCCCTGTTTAGCGCGTTCGACATCGTTGGCACCGCCCCGCTTCCTGTTCCAGATTCGCCCGTCGAGGCGTCGATCCCGGTTTCGCCTCGAAGCTGAGCGGCGCGGAGCAATCATCAGGCCAGAGGCGAAACCCCGGCCGCCGATCGCAGCGCGAATTCCGTTCGAACCCGAAACGTCTCGGCGATCAAGCGCCCGAGCTCCCGATTCCGCCGCCGATGCAATTCAGACGAGAGATGCTTGCGAAATATTTACCTTAAGCAGGTGTTTGTGTGCCCTTTCAGCACTTTAGAAAAAAATCAGCGCCCCGTTAACCTTGATGGCGGATTAACGTTGACATTTTTTAAGAAAATCAGGATTGGTAAAAGTGTATCGCAAACGGCGGGGCCCGCTGATGCGCCCCCGCCCACAGTAACTTTTGGGGGTCTACAGACCTATGAACAAGTATCTCCTCTCCACAGCCGCGGCGGCCGCTCTCCTCCTCGCGCCCATCGCCGCGAACGCGACGACGTTCGTCTTCTCCGGCGTCGGCGAAATGGTCGTCGACGGCCCTGTCGGCAACGCCAACGTCGACTTCGACTGCGGGACGGTAGGGCGCGACCTCTGCACGGACATGAACGCCGCCGGTTTCGACTATGCGAAGGACGGTTTTTCTTTCAACGTACGCGCTACTGAAGGCGGCACGTTCGGCGAAGGCGGCGGTTTCACGCGCGGCGAGCCGAGCCTGCTCATCCAGGACATCGTCGGAGACAACCAGGGTCTCGGCGTCATCGCCTCGACGGAAGGCAACCCGGCCGGCAACATCTTCGACCAGATCAACTTCGACGCGGGCGAATCCATTCTCTTCTCATTCGAGAGAATGGTGATTCTCTCGGACATCTTCCTGAACGACGGCCTATCGGTCGACTGCCCGGGCGGCGGGGCGGAAGGCCCCTGCGGCATGGTCGGCGTCAGCGTCGACGGCGGGGCTCTACAATCCTTCGACGATTTTCTCGCAATGGGCGTGCTTGCCACCGCCGGCGGAATGGCGGCGTCTTTCGTCGGTCAGACCTTTGAGTTCGTCGGTCTGACCAGCGGCGCCGGTTACTCGATCGAGCGCCTGACAGTCAGCGAGATCCCGGTGCCGGGCGCGATCCCGCTCCTTCTTTCCGGCATTGCCGGCCTCGGCTTCGCTGCGCGTCGGAACAGGAAAAAAGCCGCCTGACGCAGGATCGCCGACCAAGTCTCCAAAGAACCGGCTTGCGCGCCGCAAGCCGGTTTTTTCGTGCGCGGAACCGGATCCAGCGGGGAGACCCGCCTCGCGCCGTCCCGGAGCCGGCGGCGGCGCAGCGCACTTTTTGACAGAAACCCTCCGTTGGCCCTATGCCGTTGCGGCGCGCATCGGCGACATAGGCGCGGCGGCGCGCGCCTTGCACCCTTTTTCGCCCTATCCGTGCGCCAAGACGAAAGTCGTTTCATTATGAGCGAGAACGCTGCCCCGAAGGCGAACGTTCCTTTCAGCATCCCGGGCCGCGACCAGCAGGCCCTCGCGATACTCGCCGCGCTCGCCGGCGTTGTCGGCTTCGCCTTTTTCAACGGCGTTGAGAACCTCTTCAAACGCTGGGGTGAGCAACAGGAGCTGAGCCACGGATATTTCCTGCCGCTGATCGCCGGCTGGATGCTGTGGGAGCGACGCGAAGCGCTGGCGGCGAGCCTCAGCCGTCCCGAGACGCTCGGGCTCGCAGGCGTCGGCCTTTCGGCGCTCATCCTTGTGCTGAGCGAGGCGACCGTCACGTCGCTGATGATTTTCCAGCAACTGGCGCTGATCCTCCTCGCCGCCTCGCTGACCCTGGCGCTCGGCGGGCGCAGCCTGCTGCAGCTTGCGATCATTCCGATCGCGTTTCTTCTGTTCATGATCCCGCCCCCCTACTGGGTGATCACGGTTCTTTCCTGGAATTTCCAGTTCTGGTCGTCGCAGCTCGGCGTCTGGATGATCGAGCGCCTCGGCATCCCCGTATTTCTATCCGGCAACGTCATTGACCTCGGCGAATATCAGCTCGCCGTCGCCGAAGCCTGCAGCGGCCTGCGCTATCTCTTCCCGTTCCTCAGCCTCGGCTTCCTCGCCGCCTATCTTTTCAACGCCCCGTTATGGCAACGCGCGATCGTCTTTCTGTCGACGATCCCGATCACGATCGTCATGAACTCGTTCCGCATCGCGCTAACCGGCGTCCTCGTTCAGGCTTCCGGCACGTCGCACGCGGAAGGAATGCTGCATTTCTTCGAAGGCTGGGTCGTTTTCGTGCTTTGCATGGTGCTTCTTTTCGGCGTGATCGCCCTGATCGCGCGGCTTTCCGGACGGCGCGATCCGGGCGATCTCCTGGCCCTGCCGGAGATCGGCCCCGTTGAAGGCGCCCCGTGGTCCCGGTCGCTCTTCCAGCGCAACGCCCTGATCGCGATCGCCCTGCTCGCCGGCGCCGGCGGCTTCGCAAGGATCATGGGCGACGACAATCTGCGCGTGCCCGAGCGCCGCGACCTCGACGGCATCATCTCCGAATTCCCGAACTGGAGCGCGACGCCCAAGGACATCGACGCGACGCTTATCGAAGCGCTGGGCGCGGACGATTTCATCATCTCCGACTTCGACACGCCGAACGGCGAGATTTTCAACCTCTATATCGCCTATCTGGACATGCAGCGCGACGGCCATAGCTGGCACTCCCCGCGCCAGTGCATTCCCGGAGGCGGCTGGAAAATCATCAGCCACGACATTCTGCCCACGAACCTCTCCAGCGCCGAACCGTTCCACTACAACCGGATCGTCATCGAAAACCGGGGCTATCGCCAGCTCGTCTATTACTGGTACGACCAGCGCAGCCGGAAAATCGCCAACGAGTTCATGATGAAGTTCGCGCTCCTTTACGACGCGATAAAGCTGAGGCGGACTGACGGGGCGATGATCCGCATCATGACGCCGCTCGCGCAGGGAGAGCCGATGGAAAACGCGGACGCGCGCCTGACCCGGTTCATGGACAGGCTCCAGCCGGTGCTGCCGGCCTATGTTCCGCCGGCCGACGCCGACCTGCGCGAGGACGGCGGTCCGGGCGAGGGCGTCGGCCCGGCCTGACCCATGGCCGCCCCCCGTGGGCCGGGAAGTCCTGACGCGCGCGATTTTAAAGATGACGAACGGCAAATGCTGTATAAGGGCCTTGACGGCCCCGGATTTGCATTCGCCGGAGAGTTGCAGCGGGCTTCATGACCGCCTGCGAGCGGGCGGCGCGGCGAGCCCTCGGGGACCGGCGCGAAAGTCAGAGGACGAAAAGTATGGGTGATGAGTTTTCCCTTGAAGATGTGCTGATTATTCTGCAGCGGCGGATTCTTTACTTTCTCATTCCTTTCATTGTTCTTGCACCGCTTGGCGTGCTTTTCGTCATGCTGCTGCCGCCGAAATACACGGCGGCGGGGAAAATCCTTGTCGAGTCCCAACAGATTCCCGAAGACTGGGCCCCGTCGACCATCATCGCCGACGCCCGCGAACGTATCGAGACCATTCGCCAGCGGGTGATGACCCGCAACCGGCTCCTCGAGACGGCCGACCAGTACGACCTCTTCCCCAAGGAGCTCGGATTGTCGGAAAGCGAGCGGGTCGAACTGATGCGCGAGCGCCTCCAGATCGACACCGTCAACACCAGCGTGACCCGCCGCGGCCGCCGGCAGGAAGGCACGATCGCCTTCTCCATCAGCTACACCGACAGGTCGGCGGAAAAAGCGTACGCGGTCGCCAACAAGTTCATGTCCGAATTCCTGAAAGAGGACGTCAATTCGCGCCAGCTCGCGGCTTCGAACACGACGGAATTCCTGGAATCCGAGGCCGAGCGGCTCAGCGGCCTGGTCGACGAGGTCGAAGACAAGATCGCCGCCTTCAAGGTCGAGAACAATCGCGCGCTGCCCGAACATCTGAGCATGCATCTGGAGATGCTGAGCCGCGCGACCCGCGATCTCAGCACGACCGAATCCTCGATCGCCGGCTACGAGGAGGAACTGCGCTTCCTCGAGGCCCAGCTCGCCAATGCGCTTTCCGGGGCCGGCGGAGAAAACGGCCCCGCCCAGGAGCTCGCCAGACTGCAGTCGGAATTGACGCGGCTCCGGGCCACCTATACCGAAGCCAATCCGAGCGTGCGCGCCGTCAGGGACGAAATCGCGGCGATCAAGAAACAGATGGCCCCGAGCGGTGCGATCAAGACGCTCACCGACGCGCTCGAGGCGGCGCGCGCCCAGCTTGTTGAGGCCGAGCGAGCCGAGACGCCCGACGCCGAACTCATCACCGAGCGGCGCGCCGCCGTCACCGCCGCGAGCCAGGCCCTCAGCGACCAGTTCGCTAAGGAGGCGAGCGCCAATCCCGGCAGCCTCATCACCGGCCAGCTCCAGGCGCGGATCGCCGCCACGAAGAGCCGCATCGACGTGTTGAAAAGCCAGCAGGGGGAAATCCGCGAGCGGATCGACGATCTCCAGAACCGCATCGCAATGACGCCGGAAGTCGAGCGCAAGCTGGCCATGCTCACGCGCGACTATGAGAACATCTACCAGAATTATCAGGAAGTCCTGAGCAATCAGCAATCGGCGGTTCTCGCCGAGAATCTCGAGGAAAATCAGAAGGCGGAAAAATTCCGCATCCTCGAAGCCGCCGTCCAGCCGGAGCAGCCCTCCAGCCCGGAAAGGGCCAAGCTCAGCGTTCTGGCGATCTTCGCCGCGCTTTGCGTCGGCGGCGTCGCCGCGTTCGGCGCGGAGGTGCTGTTCTCAACGGTGCGCGGACGCACGCATCTGACCGCCCTCATGGACGAGCATCCGATCGCCGTGATCCCCTACATCCGCCGCGAGAATGAAAAGCGCATGCCGATCCCCTTCGCGCGCAAGAAGAAAGCCGCCCCGGCCATGGCGGCGAGGGCCGCGGTGGCTTTCGGAACGGCCCTCGCGCCGGACGCCGAGGCGCCGCG
>CAZBOC010000046.1:0-13707 GCA_964493225.1 uncultured Caulobacterales bacterium
TCTGGTCGAACCGCCGCCACCAGCTCGCGGGCTCGCGCACGCACATGCAGCTTGTGGGTTTTTTCTCCATCGTCGCCGTCCTGCCGGCTATCCTCGCCTTCTTCTTCGCCTTCACGATGCTGCGCGCGAGCCTCGGCGAGGTGTTCTCGAACCGGATCGACAATTACGTGCAGGAGGCGCTCAACGTCTCCAACATCTATTTTCAGGAACGCGCTGACGAAGCCGGCATCAATATTGAGCAATTGTTCTACGATTTGCGCACGCGCGAGGCGATCGGCATCACGCCCGCGCGCTCGCCGATCCTGTTTCGTCAGTTTCTGGCCGAACAGGCCGTCGTTCGCAGCCTCGTCGGCATCATCATCCTGGACGGGCAGCGTCGGATCATCACCCAGGTCAAGCGCGACGAGGTGTCGATGAGCCTTCCGCCCAAGGAGGTTTTCGACAATCTCGACCGGGACTTCGCTCCCGACGCGCCGACTGACCAGCGCGGGGATTTTTTCCTGAACGACCCGGAAAAGATCGACATGTTCCGGACGATCCTGAAGATCCCGAATTACGGCGGCGGCTACATCGTCACTTACAAGAACGTCACCCCGCAGATGAGCGCGCGACTGCGTGCGGTTCGCGCCCAGCGCGACGACTGGAACCTCGCCAAACAGGGCCGCGCGCGGATTGAGCGCGTCTTCTTCGCAAGCTACGTGCTTCTCGCGATCATCATTCTGTTTGGCGCGATCTGGCTCGGGCTTTGGGCGGCGACGCGCATCGTCCAGCCGATCGGTCGTCTGATGCGCATGGCCGAGAGCGTCTCCGGCGGGGATCTTTCCGCGCGGGTCGACGTCCAGAAAAAGGACGGCGAGCTTGGCGCGCTCGCCCGCTCGATGAATCACATGACCGCGCAGCTCCAGACCCAGCGCAACGACCTCATCGAGACCAACCGCCAGTTCGACGCGCGCCGGCGCTTCACCGAAGCCGTTCTCTCCGGCGTGTCTGCGGGCGTCGTCGGGGTCTCGGAGGCGGGAGAGGTGGCGATCAGCAACCGTTCCGCGTCCGAACTGATCGGCCTCGACGCCGAGCGCCTCAACGGCGCGGCGATCGGCGAGGTCATGCCGGAAATCGAGCATCTTATGCGCGCCGCCTGCGAACAGCGCGGCGCCGAGGTTTCCGACCAGATCGAGATCGAACGCGACGGGCGCGTCAGGACCCTGAACGTTCGTATCGCGAGCGACGAAACGGGCGCGGGAAGAAGTTACGTCATAACCTTCGACGACATCACCCAGCTCGTTTCCGCGCAGCGCTCGGCGGCTTGGGGCGACGTCGCGCGGCGCATCGCCCATGAAATCAAGAACCCGCTGACGCCGATCCAGCTCTCCGCAGAACGCCTGCGCCGCAAATACTCCGGGGAGATCCGGTCATCGCCGGAAATCTTTGACAAGTGCACCGACACGATCATCCGCCACGTCAATGACATTGGCCGCATGGTGGACGAATTCTCGTCCTTCGCGCGAATGCCGAAGCCGGTCATCGCCCGCGAAGACGTCCTTGAACTGATAAAGTCGGCCGTCTTCCCGCAACGCGTGGCCTTTCCCGACGTCGCGTTTTTGACCGAGGCGCCGGAGGAGGCGATATATGCGCAGTGCGACGGCCGACTGATCGTGCAGGCGCTTTCCAATCTTCTGAAGAACGCAGGCGAGTCGATCGCCGCGCGCCTCGCCGACGGGGGCGAAGAGCCCGGGCGCATCGTCGTTCGGCTCCTCCGGGACGGGAAGAACGCCCGCATCGACGTCGTCGACAACGGCGTCGGTCTGCCTAAGGCGGAGCGCAACCGGCTCACCGAGCCCTACATGACGACGCGGGTGAAGGGCACCGGCCTCGGGCTTGCGATCGTTCGCAAGGTGATTGAAGAGCATGGCGGGAATCTGAGCTTCTGCGATGATGCGAGCCTTGGGGAGACGGGCGCGCGCATGAGCGTGACGCTGCCAGTCGACGGCGCGGCGATCCTCGAGACGCGGAGCCCCCCGGCCGCCGCCGCCGCCGAATAGGAATCCCCGCAAGCCGGGCGAGAAAACAACATTACAGAGGACTGAAATCCCGCCATGAGCATTGACATTCTTGTCGTCGACGATGAAGCCGACATCCGCGAACTGGTCTCCGGCATACTGGAGGACGAAGGCTTCGACCCGCGCGTCGCGGCCGATTCCGACGGGGTCTTCCGGGCGATCCGGGAGCGTCTGCCAGCGCTCGTGGTCCTCGACGTCTGGCTGCAGAATTCGGCCATGGACGGGATCGAGATCCTTGAATCACTGAAAACAACGCATCCGGACCTTCCTGTCGTGATCATCTCGGGCCACGGGACGATCGAGACCGCGGTCGCGGCGATCAAGAAGGGCGCCTATGACTTCGTCGAAAAACCGTTCAATGCGGACCGGCTCGTCCTCGTGGTCAATCGCGCGCTCGAGGCGGCGAGCCTGCGCCGGGAGAACTCAGACCTTAGGTCCCGCGCCCCCGATATGGGGCTCATCGGCGCGTCGACGGCGGTGAATGCGCTCCATGGCGTCATCGACCGCGTCGCGGACGCGCGCTCGCGGGTTCTGATCTCCGGCCCGCCGGGGGCCGGCAAGGAAACGATCGCGCGGCTCCTGCACGCAAAATCGAGCCGGGCCAGTCGGCCCTTCGTAGTCGTCAGCGCCGCCACGATCGCGCCCGACCGCATGGAGGAGGAGCTGTTCGGCGTCGAGGGCGAAGATGGCGCGCCACGGGCCGTCGGGCTGATGGAGCGGGCCCACGGCGGCACCTTGATGTTCGACGAGGTCGGCGACATGCCGCTTGAGACGCAGGGCAAGATCCTGCGCGTTCTCGTCGACCAGCGTTTCAAGCGGGTCGGCGGGAGCGAACCCGTCGCCGTCGACGTGCGCATCGTCTCGACCACGTCGCGCGATCTCCTCGCCGTGGCCGAAAAAGGCCTTTTCCGGGAGGATCTGTTCCACCGGCTCAATGTCGTGCCTATCGCCGCGCCCTCGCTCGCCGAACGCCGCGAGGACGTTCCGGCGCTCGTCGCGTATTTCATCGACCGCATCTCGCGCGCCTCGGGCTTTCCGAAGCGCACGCTCACGATCGACGCGATGGCCGCGCTCCAGGCCCACCACTGGCCCGGCAACGTCCTGCAGCTGCGAAACGTTATCGAGCGCACGCTGATCCTGATGGCGCGCGACGGCGACCAGGAGATCACATGCGATCATCTTCCTGCGGAGATTATTGACGCCGGGCTTTCAATTCCCGCGGGCGAGGGGCTCGAACAGATCATCTCGCTTCCCCTGCGCGAGGCTCGGGAGCGGTTTGAACGCGAATATCTTATCGCGCAGATCAACCGTTTCGGCGGAAACATTTCACGCACGGCCAATTTCATCGGCATGGAGCGTTCGGCGCTGCATCGCAAACTGAAGGCTCTCGGGGTCACCGGTCAGGCGCGCGCGGAAGGCGCGCCGGCGTGAGGGATTGAACCATGCGCGTCATCGTCTGCGGCGCCGGGCGGGTCGGCTACGGGATCGCCCGCCGTCTCGCCCGGGAAAACAGCGACGTCACCGTCATCGACCAGTCGAAACCGCTGATCCGCTCGGTAACCGAACGGCTCGACGTGCGCGGCGTCGTCGGAAACGGGTCGTATCCGGACGTTCTCGCCGAGGCGGGCGCGCGTGAAGCGGACATGATCATCGCGGTCACCTATTCCGACGAAGTGAACATGATCGCCTGCCAGATCGCCCACTCGCTGTTCAACGTGACGACGAAGATTGCCCGCATCCGGGCGAGCGGTTATCTTGATCCGCGTTATTCGGACCTCTTCAGCCGCAATAACATGCCGATCGACGTCGTCATTTCCCCTGAGCGCGAGGTCTCCGAGGCGATCAAGCGGCGCATGTCGACGCCGGGAGCGTTCGAAGTCAAATCATTCGTAGACGGCAAGGTCTGGGCTGTCGGCGTCCACTTGCGAGAGATCTGCCCGATCATCAACACGCCGCTGCGACAGGTCGCCGAACTCTTCCCGGATCTCAAGATCACGATCGTCGCGATCCGTCGACAGGGCAGGATATGGCGCGCCCACGCCGAGGATCAGCTTGAGCCGGGCGATGATCTTTACTTCATCGCCGCTCGCGAGGAGGTGCAGCGCGCGCTCGACATCATGGGCGAGTCCGAACGCCAGGCGCGCCGCGTCATCATCATCGGGGGCGGCAATATCGGCCTTTACGTCGCGAAGGGGCTCGAAGAACTCGGCTCGATGAAAATCCGCCTGATCGAAAAGGACAAGTCGCGCGCGGAGACCATCGCGGAGTCGCTGGAGCGCACGGTCGTCCTGCAGGGCGACGGGCTAGACCGCGGGCTTCTGCGCGAGGCGGGGGCGGCCGATGCGGAAAGCGTGGTGGCGGTGACCGACAACGACCAGATCAATATTCTCTCCTCCGTCGTCGCCAAGAAGGAAGGGGCCGCCCGCGCCCTCGCGCTCATAAACGATCCGGATTACGCGCCCATCGTCGAGGCCGTCGGGATCGACCGCTTCATTGATCCGCGCGCGACGACGGTCTCGACTATCCTGCAGCACATCAGGCGTGGACGGATCAAAGGCGTTTTTTCGCTTTCCGACGGAGAAGCCGAACTCATCGACGCCGTCGCCCTCGACACCTCGCCTCTGGTCAACAAGACCCTGCGGGACGCCAAGCTTCCCGAAGGCATCATGATCGGGGCGGTCCACCATGAAGGCGAGGTCGTGATGCCGACGGCTGAAACCGTGATCGAACCGGGCGACCGCGTCGTCCTCATGGCCATGCGCGAGAACGTCGCCGACGTCGAACAGATGTTTCGCGTCAGCATCGAATACTTTCAATAATACGGGCAGAGCGCTTCATGGACGAGGGGGACAGTCTGCGCGCTTTCGGGGGGGCGCTCGTCGTGGTCGCCGGCCTGATGCTCGTTCCCTGCGCGACGGCTCTCGCCAGCGCGGAGACTTCGGCGGGAGCTTTCCTGTTCGCAGCCGTCATCACGGCGATGACGGGCGCCGGCGCGATCATCGGCGCTGCCGGCAGTCCCTCGCGGTCCGACTTCCGCGACGCCGTGACGGTGATTCTGGCCTGGTGGATCGTCACGCCCGTTTTCGCCGGGTTGCCGTTCATGCTGACGGGCGCCGGGCCGCTCGACGCCTATTTCGAGGCCGTCTCGGCGATGACGACCACGGGCGCCTGGATTTCCGATGCGGCGGCGACTGAAACCAACGCCGGCATGGTCTGGCGCGCCATCCTGCAATGGCTCGGGGGCGTGGCTTCTCTCGCCATCGGTGCGGCGATCTTCATTCGCCCCGCCTTCATCGGCATCGACACCCTGCTGCCGCCATTCGCCGCCGGCGACGAGGGATCGTCCCTGCAGGCGATTCGCAAAGGGGCGGCGGCCTTTCTCGGGGTCTATGTCGCCCTTACGATTGCCGCATTCATCGCGCAGCTCGCCGCCGGCGCCGACGTGGTCCGCGCGGCGGTCGCGTCGATGTCGGTCGTCGCGTCGGGCGGTTTTCTCGGCCGCCCCGAGGGCCTTGACGGACAAAGCGCCGCGGCGATGGCGCTTCTGGCGCCGTTCGTCGTCCTGAGCGGCGCCAATTTTATCTTCCTGACACGAATGATCCAGGGCGCCGCGGCGCGCACGCGCGATGTCGAGACGGGCGTCTACCTTGTCGCCATTCTCGTCGTCGGCGTCGTTTTCTGGATCGCCGCCGGCGCCGGCGACCTCGATCTCGTGCCGGCGCAGATCTTCAACTCGGCGAGCCTGTTCTCCACCAACGGGTACATTCTCGGGGAAGGCCCGACGCTGCCCTTCGCGCTCGTGACGGTCATCATCGGCGGATCGGCGGTCTCCACGGCGGGCGGGTTTAAAATCCTCCGGTGGATGGTGATCTTCAGGCGCGCGCGCGAGGAAATCCGCCTTCTCGTCACGCCGCGGGCCGTTTTCGGAAAATCGTCGGTCGCAAATGAATTCGGCGTCTGGATCCATTTCCTCGTTTTCACCCTGACGCTCGGCGTTATGATACTCCTGATCACGCTCGCGGGACATTCGTTCGAGCTTGCGGCGACGGCCGCGACGGCGGTTCTCGCCAACGCCGGGCCCGTCATATTTCTGGCGGAGGACGGCGAGGCGGGCTACGCCGTTTTCGACGCGCCGGTCCGCCTGCTCCTGTGCGCGGGCATGATCCTCGGGCGGCTGGAGGCGGTCGTCGCGCTCGCCGTGTTCAATCGCGCATTCTGGAGGTCCTGATCGATGCCGAGACTCGCTTACGTCAACCGGGCTTACGCACCTATCGCCGACGCCATGGTCAACGTCGAAGACCGCGGTTATCAGTTCGCTGACGGCGTCTACGAGGTTTGCCTGCATGTCGACGGCCAATGGTGGGACGCCGAGGGCCATCTTCAGCGTCTTAAGCGGTCCCTCGGCGCGCTCGGGATCGACGAGCCGGTCTCCGGACCCGCATTGAAGGCGATCATGGCCAAGCTCGTTCGCGCCAACCGGCTGAAATCGGCCCTCGTCTACATCCAGGTGACGCGCGGCGTCGCCCCGCGCAACCATCCTTTCCCCGACGCCGAACCGGCTCTGGTCGTCACCGCGCGGCCGTTCGATTTCGAGCGCGTCGACGCAGTCGCGCGCGAGGGCGTCTCGGTCGTCACTCAGCCGGACGAGCGCTGGGCCCGCGTCGATATAAAGTCCGTATCCCTCCTACCGAACGTGCTGGCGAAACAGGCCGCGCGCCGCGCCGGCGCCGTCGAAGCGATGCTCCAAAGGGGCGGCGTCGTCACGGAAGGCGCCTCCTCCAACATGTGGATCCTCGGCGAGGACGGCGTCCTTGCGACGCACCCGACAGGCCCCGAAATTCTCGGCGGAATCACGCGGGAGACGACGGTCGAATGCGCGCGCGAATTACAGTTTTCGGTTGTCGAGCGCCCCTTTACCGTCGCCGAGGCGAAGGCCGCCCGCGAAGTCTTCCTCACGTCCGCGACCAATCTCGTCACTCCCGTCGTGCGGATCGACGGCGAGGATATCGCAGACGGATCGCCCGGCCCCGTTTCACTTCGCTTGCGCGACGCCTATATCGAGGCCAATCGGCGCGGAGCAAAAAATATTCGTTTTTAAGTTGCCTTCGTTCCTAAGCCGCGCGAATATGTTTGTGCACTGCAATAAGGACTGCCTCGGCGAAGAGGTGACGACAAATGAACGAGAAAAAACAGAACCTTCAAGACACTTTCCTCAATCATGTTCGCAAGGATAAAGTCCCTGTAACAATCTTCCTCGTCAATGGCGTCAAGCTGCAAGGCATCGTTTCGTGGTTTGATAATTTCTGCGTGCTCCTGAAGCGCGACGGGCAAAGTCAATTGGTCTACAAGCACGCGATATCGACCGTTATGCCGTCCCAGCCGATCAATTTGTGGGACGGCGAGGAAGGCTGACAACCGGATTTGAGTTTCGAGATTGAACCAGCATCAATCGCGGGCGGCGAACGGGCCATCGTTCTCTACCCGCAACTTCCCGGCGAAGACGGCGCCGGGCCGGATGGGGCGCGGCTGCCTGACGCGCGGCTGAAAGAAGCGGTCGGTCTCGCCGCGGCGATTGATCTCGAAGTAGCCTCGGCGCAAGCCTTCATCGTCGCCCGTCCGCGCCCTGCAACCCTGCTCGGCGAGGGAAAGGTGCGCGAAATCGGCGCGTTGCTCGACGATCTCGAGCCGAGGCCGCAAATCGTCATTGTCGATCGCGCGCTGAGCCCTGTGCAACACCGCAATCTCGAGAAAGCGTGGAACGCGAAGGTCCTCGACCGCACGGCGCTGATCCTTGAAATCTTCGGAGCCCGCGCGAAGACGGCCGAGGGGCGCTTGCAGGTGGATCTCGCCCATCTGACGTTCCAGCGTTCGCGGCTTGTGCGCTCCTGGACGCGCCTGGAGCGTCAGCGGGGCGGCGCGGGCTTTCTCGGCGGACCCGGCGAGCGGCAAATTGAAGCGGACCGGCGCGCGCTCGCGGCCAAGATCGACCGGCTGAAGGAGAAGCTCGAGCAGGTGCGCCGCACACGGAGCTTGCAGCGTGCGAAACGGAAACGCGCGCCACATCCGGTCGTCGCCCTTGTTGGTTACACCAATGCGGGCAAGTCCACGCTGTTCAACCGGTTGACGGCGTCAGGCGTTCTCGCGAAGGATCTTTTGTTCGCAACACTCGATCCGACGATGCGCGCCGTCGATCTGTCATCCGGCCAGCGCGTCATCATGTCGGACACGGTCGGCTTTATCTCCGATCTGCCCACCCAGCTCGTCGCGGCGTTCAGGGCGACGCTTGAGGAAGTTCTTGAGGCGGATCTTATCATCCACGTCCGCGACGTCTCCCATCCCGATTCGCAAGCTCAGCGCGAGGACGTGATCGCCGTTCTGGAGGAACTCGGCGTCGCCGCAGAGCAGGAGCGGCCCGTCATCGAGGTCCTCAACAAGATTGATCAGCTGGATGCGGACGAACGCGCAGCAGCGGTGTCCGCCGCGCGGCTTTCTCGCACACGCGGCTTTTACACGCTCGACGAGCCGGCGCGCGTTCCGGCGTCGGCGCTGACGGGCGAAGGCCTCGACGATCTTTGCGCCTTGATCGACGAATTCGTCACGGCCGACCGCGCGCTTCTGGAGATCAGGCTGCCCGGCGGGGAAGGCGCGGCGCGGGCCTGGCTGCACGAGCGCGGCGACGTGATCGAGGAAATGCTGGACGGAGACACGATCGTGCGGGTGCGCCTGTCCGAGAAGACGCGCGGCCAGTTCTTCAAGGCCTTTCCCGGGGCGGAGATCCGCGATCGGTCGGCGGATCCGTCGGCGAGGCGCGCTTGACAGTCGATGCGGAAAAGGTCGCCGAGCGCATAGCCGAGATCGCGGAGGCGGAGATCGCGCCTCGCTTCGGCAATCTCGAACCTGTGGAAATCCGTGCAAAATCAAGCCCCGGCGATCTCGTCACGCAAGTCGACGAGGCGGTGGAGGCTGCGCTGGAGAGGGCGCTCGCTGAGTTCTGGCCCGGCGCGGCAATGATCGGCGAGGAAATGGCTGCGAAAAAGCCACAGATCGTCGAGGCTCTTCGCGGCCGCGGCGCCTTCTGGATCGTCGATCCCCTCGACGGCACGCGCAATTTCGTGCGCGGCGTTACTGAATTCGGAACGATCGTCGCGCTTGTCGTCGATGGCGTGACGCGCATGGGCTGGATTTACGCCGTCCCTGAACGCAAATGCGCTGTCGCCGAACTCGGCGCGGGGGCGACCTGGGACGATGCGCCGATCGCGCCCGCGCCGCAAAAGGGGCCGAAAGAACAGGGCTGGCGCTCGGTCGGTTGGCTGGCCGACGCGTGGCGCGCGCGCATCGCGCCGAATCTCAAGGGGCCCGTCGAGACGAAGGCGGGACATTGCTCCGCCTACGGATACCTTGCCGTCGCAAAGGGCGAAACGGACTTCAAGGTGTCCAGCCGGATCCATCCCTGGGATCATGCGGCCGGCGCGCTTATTGTGCATGAGACCGGCGGCCGGGCGGCTTTTCTCGACGATTATTCCGACTACGCGCCGCTCCCATCCGCGGACCGGCCGCTTCTCGTGACCGCCGCCGGCCGCGACTGGACGGCCGTGGCGGGCAAGCTTCTCGGCGCTGCTGAAGGGCGTTGAATTTCGGGTGGTGATCGGCGATCCGGTGGACGCGGGTTCGGCGCGGAAGAGGCGGATGTCATGGGCTCAGTTTTCGAAGGCAAGGTCTGCGTCGTTACGGGCGCGGCGTCCGGGATCGGCCGCGCCCTCGCCCTGCAACTCGCCAGGGAGGGCGCGCTGCTCGCGATCTCCGATGTAGACGAGAAGAGCCTCGCCGAAACCCGCGATCTGATCGGGGCCCGCTCAAATCGCGTTCGCAGCGACAGGCTGGATGTCGCCGACCGCGAAGCTGTCGCCGCTTATCCGCAGATCGTCAGGGAAAGCCTCGGAGCCGCGTCCTATGTTTTCAATGTCGCCGGACTGACCCGCATCGGCGCCTTCGCAGAGACCTCCCTGGAGGCGTTCGAGAAAATCATGGACGTCAATTTCTGGGGGGTCGTGCGCATGTCCAAGGCCTTTCTGCCGCAGCTCGAGGAAACGAAGGGCGGCCTCGTCAACATTTCGAGCCTCTTCGGGCTCGTCGGCTTTCCGGGCCAGTCGCATTATTGCGCGTCGAAATTCGCCGTGCGTGGGTTTTCAGAAACGATCGGCATGGAGCTCGCCGAGACAGGGGTGAGCGTCACCTCCGTCCATCCGGGCGGCGTCGACACGAACATCACGCGAAACGCCGCGGTCGATGCGATGCCCTATGGCGTTCAGTCCAAGGACGAAATCAACGCTCAGTTCAAAAAGGCCGCGATCACGACGCCGCAGCGCGCGGCGGAAATCATTCTTGAGGGCGCGGCCAGGGGAAAACGCCGCGTCGTCGTCGGTCCGGACGCCAAGCGGCTTTCGTTCATCCAACGCATCTTTCCCCAATCCTACGCCCGCCTCATCGCCGGATTTGTCGCCAAGGAGAGCCGCGGCGCCGGAGATCGCGGCGCGCTCTAGCGCGGCGTGGTCAAAAACCCGGCGGGCGTTCGCGCGCGACGTCAAGCGCGCCCTCCAGCGCGCGGCCGAGGGCGAGGACGGCGCCTTCCTGGAACAGATTTCCCCAAAGGCTGATCCCGCGAGGGGTGCGGAAGGTCTCAGCGCCCTCGATGATTTCCGCGTCGGCGTCGAATTGCGTGCGGTTCGGCGTCTGGGCGAAACCCGCCCGCAGCGCCAGCTGCGGATGTCCGGTGCAGTTCGTGGCGAGGAGCGCGCCGCCTGCGTAGTGCGGTCCGATCAGCGCGTCGAAGCCTTCAAAGGCGTCAGCCATCTCGCTCATCACCCGGCGTCGCAGGCGGTCGATCTGCACGTAGTCGACGGCCGACAGAAATCGCGCCTGGCGGAAGGTGTTGGGCCAGGCGTCCGGATCCTGCCAGACGAGGGCGTCGTCTCTATCGTCAAGCGTCAGATCGGCGAAGGCCGCCGCCGCCTCGACGAGGACGATCTGCGTGAGCGCGTCGAAAGGCGTCTGCGGAAAGGCGAACGCCTTCAGCGTCACGCCGAGGCTGCGCAACGCCTCGAGCGCGGCGCGGTCGACATCGTCGCCCTCCTCGAACCATTGCGGCACGTATCCGACAGTCATCGCCGAAACGTCGAGCCCGCCGTCATAGGCGAAGGAGACGCGCGCCGCAGACGGATCGTCTTCGTCGTAACCATTGATTTCCGAAAGGACGAGGGCGGTGTCCTCGACGGATCGGCAGATCGGGCCGATCTTGTCCAGCGACCAGCAAAGGGACATGAAACCGGCGCGCGACACGCGCCCGAAGGTCGGCCGAAGGCCTGTCGTCCCGCAGCGCTCGGAGGGGGACACGATGGAGCCGAGCGTTTCAGTGCCGATGGAGAAGCCGCATAGTCCCGCCGCCGCCGCCGCCGCCGACCCGGCGCTCGAGCCCGAAGACCCTTCCTGGGGGTTCCATGGATTGCGCGTGCGCGCGGCGAACCACTGATCGCCATAGGCGAGGGCACCGCAGCTCGTCTTGCCGAGGAGGACCGCGCCCGCGCGGCGGAGTTTGCGCACGACTTCCGCGTCGTCGTCAGGCACGCGATTTCGATAGGGAGCGGCGCCCCAGGTGGTCGCGACGCCTTTCGTATCGGCGAGGTCCTTCAGGCCGTAGGGAATGCCGTGGAGCGGCCCGCGGTCGCGGCCGTCGGCGAAGTCTTCGTCCGCGTCCGCGGCTTCGTCAAGCGCGATCTCGGGCGTAACGGTGATGTAGGAGTTCAAGGTTCCATTGTGGCGTTCGATGCGCGCCAGATAGATCTCGGTCAGCCGCGCCGACGTGAGGGCTCCCGATCGCAGCCAGGCGCCCTGCTGCGCGACGCTGGCGAAGGCGATCGCATCGTCGTCGCCCTCGGGGAACGGCGCGTCATAGGTCCCGCCGAGGGAAAGTTCGTTTTTCTGGGAGCCGACCGAGCGGCCGGGCAGTTTCGGATCGAAGACGAGCGCGGGGGCCGAGGAGTTCGGCATGCCGACATTGCGCAGCCGCGCGAGCGCCTCAAGATTTTCTTCAAGCCCTTCCAGCATCATCGCCCGTTCTTCAGGCGTATAGGAGATGCCCTGCAGCTTTTCCGCTTCCGCGATCGTCTCTACCGTGATTTTTTCGCTGGCCTCCGCGGCGGCTCCCTGCGCCGCTTCGTCGTCCCGCGCGCAGGCGCCGAGCCCCGCGGCGACGCCGGCGAGGCCCGCGCCTTTCAGTATTGCGCGCCGGCTTGTAGAAATTCGGGTCCGTGAAAGCCCGGTCGTTGAAAGATCGCGGCCCTTGGTCGCCATTGCGCACCCCCTTCATTCGTCTGCTTGTTCGCTTTGACTTGATGAACGCAACGTTGATGCGCGGAGCATTGCATTTTCCGCAGGCCTGTTGCAAGCGGGCGGGTAGCGGCGATCAAAAACGACGCCCCTGCGCAATTGACCGTTCACAGCCATCGAAGGAGAAGCGCCCCATGGGACATCGAGAGGAATTTTACGCGCGCGTCGGCGCGACGCTCGACGAGATCCGCGAGCAGGGCCTTGAGAAGATCGAACGGCCGATCGTTTCGCCCCAGGGGCCGGTGATCGAGGTCGACCATGCCGGCGAAAGGCGCCGCGTGCTGAATTTCTGCGCGAACAATTATCTGGGCCTCGCCGACCACCCGGAAATTGTCGCCGCCGCGAAGGAGACCATGGACGATTACGGTTTCGGCATGGCGTCGGTCCGGTTCATCTGCGGCACAAGCGATCTTCATCTGCGCGTCGAAAAAGAGATCGCCGATTATCTGGGCTATGACGATGCGATTTTGTTCGCCGCCTGTTTCGTCGCCAATGGCGGCGTGTTCGAGCCGCTCCTGGGGCCCGAAGACGCGATCATCTCCGATGCGCTCAATCACGCCTCGATCATCGACGGCGTCCGGCTGTGCAAGGCGAAGCGCTATCGCTACGCGACCTCGGACATGGGCGATCTTGAGGCGAAGCTGAAGGAGGCCTGCGAGGGCGGCGCGCGAGCGAAGCTCATCGTGACGGACGGCGTTTTCTCCATGGACGGCTATATCGCCAGGCTTCAGGAAATTTGTCGGCTCGCGGACGAATACGATGCGCTCGTGATGGTTGACGATTGCCACGCCACGGGCTTCATGGGGCCGAAGGGCGAGGGGACGCCCGCCCATTGCGGCGTCGCCCCGCGCGTCGACATTCTGACGGGCACGCTCGGCAAGGCCCTCGGCGGGGGCATGGGCGGGTATGTTTGCGCCAGCGCGGACGTCGTCCGGCTCCTGAGGAACCGGGCGCGGCCCTATCTTTTCTCCAACGCCCAGACCCCGGCGCTTCTCGGGGCGACGCTGAAGACGCTGGAGCTTGTTCGCGAAGGCGACGATCTGCGCGCGCAGCTCATGCGGAATGCGGAACGCTTCCGGGCGGGACTGACCGGGGCCGGCTTTGATCTCCTCCCCGGGGAACATCCGATCATTCCGGTCATGATCTATGACGCGCGAAAGGCCGGAGAGATGGCCGACGCGCTGATGGAAGAGGGCGTTTACGTGACGGCGTTCTCCTATCCGGTCGTGCCGCAGGGCAAGGCCCGGATCCGCACGCAGATGTGCGC
>CAZBOC010000047.1:0-13646 GCA_964493225.1 uncultured Caulobacterales bacterium
GCAAGACCGGCGAGACGCTGCTGAAAGCGGTGCTCGCGCCGATGTTCGCGCACCTACCGGTCCAGGGGGCGCTAAGCTATCCGGCTTTCAGGAAAATCCGCCGCGCGAAGACCGCCGCCGGAAATCCGGCGGCGGTCTTCGCGCGAGGTCGGGAAATCTTCGGGCTTTCAATCCCGCCCCGCACCGGGCGAGCGGCTCAGCCCTCGCGGCCGCCGCCCCCCCTATTTCAGGACAGCTCTGTAGAACACTTCGCCCTCGCCGTTCGCGGAAACCGCTTCGGTCAGCGTCCACTTGACGTGGGTGATCTCGTCGCTGGTCGCGGGCCGCTCCACGCCGTCGACGCGCACCGTGAGCTTGCCGCGCGTCAGATAGGAGGCCCCGCCATCGGCGGAAAAGGTCACGCGCGAGGGCGCGCCGCCCGTCGATCCTTCGACATAGGAGACCTCGTCGGGCACCGGCATCACCATCACGAGGTCGCTCGCAGGCTCCGGGCTCTCGTTTCGGAAGCGCACCGAATAGATCACTTCCTCGCCCGGGGCGACCTTTCCGGCTTCGACGCGTTCGAGCGAAACCGATCCGTTCGGGTTCTTGCGCACGATTTCCTGTTCAACGACCTGGCGTGCGATGATTTCCGCCGCAGCGGGGGAAACGGCCGCGGCGAGCGCGGCGGCGGTGGCGATCAGCCTGCTCATGGATTTCATCCTTCCGACAACACTCTCACCGCCGGTTAAAAACAAACCGTAAAATTTACTTTAAAGCGGCGGGCCGGAAAGCAGCGGGAAGCGCGCGTCGCGCCGCGGCGCGCGGGATTTTCAGGCGGACATATATGGTCAAAAAAGGACTAATATTTAGGAATTATTTACATAAATAAATACGAGTTAAACAGCGTATTTTCGCATTTGTTTACCCAGAAAGGTTAGGTTTTCCATACCTGTAACTAGAGGGAACCTGACCATGACCAACCGATTTTTCCGTTCATGGCGAACGGGAATGGCGGCGGCCGCAAGTCTTTGCGCGGCCGCCGGCGCAAGTCCGGCCTTCGCCGCCGGCACCGACGCGGGCACGACCGTGTCGAACACCTTCACGCTCGACTACTCCGTGGGCGGCGTCCCGCAATCGCAGATCGCGCCGCCGTCGACGACAGACTTCGTCGTCGACCGGAACGTCGACGTCACCGTCACGAACCAGGGCCCGCAGGACGTCTCGCCGGGTCAGCTTAACGACGGCGGCGCGACGGGCGCGGACCCCGAGCTCGTCTTCTCCGTCGAAAACACAGGGAACGACAACCAGCGCTACGAATTCATCGTCGAACAGCCGACCAGCGACGACTTCGACGTCGCAAGCGTCGAACTCACCTATTACGTCGACGACGGCGACGGCGCCTTCCAGCCGGGCGGCGCTGACGGTTCGGGCACGGTGATCGCCCAGAACACCTCCCTGCCCGCCGACGTCGCGCCCGACGCGATCATCTGGGTCGTCGCCTCGGGCGACATTCCGGGAAGCGCCGGGGACGGCCAGTCGAGCGACGTCATCCTCGTGGCCAATTCTCTCGACCCGGCGACCTGGGTCGTGGACGGCGCGACCGGTTCGGCGGGAACCGAAACCGTCGCGGACGCCGACGGCGCCAACGACATCGCGACGACGGAAAATGTCCTCGCCGATGCGGACGGTCCGGCCTCATCCGCCAATGACGACCTTGCGGACGGCGCCCATTCGGACACCGGCACGTTCAACGTCGTCTCGGCGGCCCTCGCCGCGGACAAGACCGTCGCCGTCCTCGCGACGACGAGCAACGCGGCAGACTGCGCCAACACGACGACGACGCCGTCGCTCGCGCCGACCGACACGACTTTCTATCCGGTCCCCGGCGCCTGCATCGAATACGTGATCAGCG
Source organism: uncultured Caulobacterales bacterium (assembly GCA_964493225.1). Taxonomy (GTDB): domain Bacteria; phylum Pseudomonadota; class Alphaproteobacteria; order Caulobacterales; family Parvularculaceae; genus JAJFFW01. The sequence continues at coordinate 1,895 of CAZBOC010000047.1, forward strand.
TGACGAACAGCGGCAGCGCCGTCGCGACGGACGTCAACCTCGTCGATCAGCTCCCAGACGACGTGACCTGGGTCAGTTCCGTGGACGCCGTGTTCACGGGCGGAACCGTGGAGACGACAGACGCCGGCGCATCGCCGATCACCTGCACGGCCGCCGTCACCTGCTTCGTTCGCCTCACCGGAGCCTCGCTGGCGACGAGCGCGACGGGGACGCTGACCATCAGGGCGCTCGTGGAATAGTCCCGGCCAGAGACAAGCCCCTCTAGCAGTGCGGCCGCCGCGTCGGGAAACCGGTTCGGCGGCCGCATTGCGAAGAGGCCGGTCAAATTTAACCGAGACCGTCAAGGTTTTGTTAGTATCGTGATCAATTTCTGGTGGCATAGGGCGATTGTGATCGCGACCATGGCGAGCATCTGCCTCGTCTGGTCGCCGAACGCGCTCGCCGCCGCCATTGGCGCGCAGGTCGACAACGTCGCAACCGTCTCATTCCGGAACGGTGAGGCTGTCACGACACTGACGACCCCGCCCGCCTCCTTCACCGTCGAGGCGCTGAGAACGCCATCGACCATAGAATTCCTCCGCGTCTCAGAAAACGCGCCGGACGGCGTCGACGTCGCCCTGCGCGAAAGCCAATACAGCCCGAGCGGCGGCGCCGACCCCGCCGATTTCACCGGCGTCGGCCGCGCGACGACCCTCGGCGGGCGCGTCGTCGACACGACGTCGCCGGTCAGGACCGCGCCGGCGGAAAACTTCTTCTCCGGCGAACTCATTCTGATCCGCGTCGACGATCCCGGCCAGAACGGCGACCCGACGGCCGTCGAATCCGTCATTGCGACGGTCACCTCGGGCGTCGGCGACGCTGTCACGCTGCGGCTTTTCGAAAGCGGCCCCGACACCGGTGTTTTTTACGCTTATCTTCCGTCTACGGCCGACCCGGTTGTGCTGAACGATCCGGTTCTGTCGATCGCCAATGCAGAAACCCTGACCGCGACTTATCAGGACCCCTTCGTCGAGAGCGACGTCTCCACCGACGTAGCGGGCGTCGATCCCTTCGGACGGCTTTTCGACAGCGTGACCGGCGCGCTCCTGAACGGCGCGACGGTGACGATCGTCGACGCGGCGACGGGCGCGCCCGCCGAGGTTTTCGGCGTCGACGGCGTCTCGGCCTATCCGTCGACAGTGGTCACGGGCGGCTCCGTAACAGACGAGAGCGGGCTCGTTTATGATCTTGCGGAGGGGGAATTCGTCTTCCCGATCATGTTTCCGGGAACCTATCGCCTTGAGATCACGCCGCCAGCGGGCTATTCGGCGCCGTCGTCCGCCGCGCGCGACAGTTTCGGCGGACTGACCGGCGCGCCGTTCACGATCGTCGACGCCTCCTATGGGGGCGCCTTCGTTCTCGACGGGACGGGCGACGTCAGCTTCGACGTTCCTCTTGATCCGTCTGCAGATATCATTCTCCTGAAAGACGCCTCGAGCCAGACCGGCGCGGTCGGCGATTTCATCCGCTACCGGATCACCATCGAGAACACCGGCTCCAACGCGATCCCGGTCACGCTGCGCGACGCGATGCCGGAGGGTTTCCGCTATCAGACGGGGACGGCGCGGTCGAATGGCGGCGAAATCCCCGACCCTGAGATTTCCGCGGACGGGCGCGGCCTGACGTTCTCCATCGGGCCGGTCCCGGCGGGCGGCGCGCGCGAGCTGACCTATGTCGCTGAAATCGCCGCGGGAGCCGGGACGGGCGAGGCCGTGAACAGCGTCATTGCCGTCAATGGCGGCGGCGCGGTCGTCTCGAACAGGGCCGAAGCCGCGGTGTTCGTTCAGGAGGATCTCCTGCGCTCGCGCCTGACGATCGCGGGCCGTGTCGCGGAGGACGCCTGCTCGCCGGACGAGCCCTGGCCGCGAGAAATCCGCGACGGCGTCGGCGTGCCGGGCGTGCGGCTCTACCTGGAGACCGGCGCCTACGTCGTCACGGACGAGAACGGGCTCTTTCACTTCGAAGACGTGGAGGCGCAGACCCATGTCGTGCAGATCGACGAGACGACGATCCCGGACGGATACGAGGTCGTTCAGTGTCGGGATGACACACGTCAGGCCGGCAGCGCGATCTCGCAGTTCGTGGACGCAAAGGGCGGCTCGATCTGGCGCGCCGACTTTTACCTCCGTAACACGGACCCGACTGCGCCCCGTGTGACCGCGCGCCGGCCCGAAGGCGAAGAGCCGGCCCCGGAGTATCGGACATACGACAAAGTCTGGCTCAACGAGGCCGAGCCGGGACTTGAATGGGTCTATCCCGCGCCCGGCGCGACGCCGACCTCGCGTTCGGTCAATCTGGGCCTGAAGCATGACATCAAGCATTCCGTTCGGCTTTTCCTCAACGGCGACCTGGTGCCGGGCCCGAATTTTTCCGGACGGGACGTCAACATCGCCGGGACCATCGGACTGACGCGCTGGCGCGGCGTCGACCTGCGCGACGGCGAAAACAAGTTCGAGGCGATCCTCTTCAATCAGAATGGAGAAGAAGTCGAGCGCATCGCCCGGGTCATCCCGTTCATCACCGAAGCCGCGCGCGCGGATTATCTTCCGGACCAGTCGCGCCTCGTCGCCGACGGCGTCAAGCCGCCGGTCATCGCCGTGAAAGTCACCGACGGCGCCGGACGCCCCGTGCACAAGGGCCGCATCGTCGCCTTCGAGGTCGCGCCGCCCTATCGCGCCAATGATCTGCGCCGGATTGAAAACGCCGCGCCCCTCGCGAGCGCAGTGTCGACGAAAGCCAGCGTTTCCGTCGACGCCGGCGGGATCGCGCGCATCGAGCTTGAACCGACGGTCGAAGCCGGCAGGGCGCGGCTGCGGATCATGCTCGACGACAATCGCGCCGAAGAGGTGATCGCGCTCCTTGAGCCGGCCCAGCGCGAGTGGATCGTCGTCGGTCTCGCCGAGGGAACGGGCAAGCTTGAAAAGACGCGCGACGAGACCGGCGTCTCCGCGCGCGAGGCCATGGGCGAGGGCCGCGTCGCCCTCTTTGCGAAAGGAACCGTCAAGGAAGACTGGCTCGTGACCGTCGCGGTCGACACGGACGAGGGCCGCGGCGAGCGCGACGACGAACTCTTCGACGTCATTGATCCGGACGCGCGCTTTCCCCTCTACGGGGATCGCTCCGTACAGCAATTCGAAGCCCAGAGCCGCTATCCCGTCTACGCCAAGGTCGAGAACGGCGGTTTCCAGGGACTATTCGGGGACTATGACACGGGGCTGACCGATTCCCGGCTCGGGGCCTATGGTCGCCGGCTCGCGGGCTTCAAGGCCGACTACGAAAGCGACCGCTTTTCCTTCTCCGGTTTCGCCGCGCAAACCAACCAGGAATTCGTGCGTGACGAAATCGCCGCCGACGGAACTTCCGGAACCTTCAAGCTGACGACGACGCCAATCGTGCGCAACTCCGAGACGGTCACGATCGAGACGCGCGACCGGTTCCGGCCGGACATCGTCCTCGCCACGCGCAAGCTCGCGCGATATTCCGATTACGACATCGATTTCTTCACCGGCGACCTGGTCTTCCGCCTTCCGGCGCCGGCCGCAGACGGACCCAACGCCTTCAATGTCATCGTCGTCGATTACGAGACTTCGGCCGCCGTCGAGCGCGACCTCGCCGCGGGCGGACGCGGGGCGGTGAGGTTCGCAGGCGGACGGGCCGAACTCGGCGCAACACTCATCCACGAGGAGGGCCGCGCCAGCGAGCCCGGCGGCGAGAGCGACCTTGCCGGCGTCGACCTCGTCGTCGACGTCACCGAGACGACCGAGGTTCGGCTCGAATACGGCGTATCACGCCGCGAGACCGACGGCGAAAGGGAACGCGGCGACGCGATCCTCGCCGAGGTGGTCCATCGCGGCGAAAACCTCAACGTCAACGCCTATTTCCAGGAAACCGAAAACGGCTTCGGCCTGAACCAGCAGAATTCCTCCGTAGAGGGTGCAAGGCGATACGGTCTCGAAGCGAATTACCGCTTCGACACCTTCGCCAGCCAGAACAGCGCCCAGCTCGGCGAACGCTTCCTCGACGCGCGCGCCTATCGCGAAGTCAATCTCGAAACCGATGCGAGCCGCACGGTGAGCGAAATCGCCCTTCGCCAGGAGGGCGCGGCGACCTCCGGGTCGGTCGGCCTGCGGCGCGTTGTCGAAGAGCCGAGCGAGGGAGAGAGGCGGCGATCGCTGCTCGCCACGACCGCGCTGCGCCAGAGCTTCCCCAAGATCGGGCTTTCCGTCTACGGAACGCGCGACCAGCCGATTTCCGGCGACGGGGAGTCCAACTTCTTCCCTAAACGGACGACCGTCGGTTTCGACCAGAGAATTCTGGACGGCCTGAACCTGAATGTCAGCCATGAAGTACAGGACGGGGAGAACGCCTCCAGCGCGAACACCGTCGTCGGCCTGACCGCGCGGCCCTGGACCGGCTCCACGATCACCGCGTCGAGCGACCTGATCACGCAGGACGCGGGGCGCAATATCGGCGCGACGCTCGGCGTCGACCAGCAGGTTCAGATCACGCGCAAATGGTCCGGCTCCTTCGGCCTGACGCGCCGCCAGCAGCTGGACAGCGACGGCGAGGTCGATCCCCTCGACGACATCGTCCCCGACGACCCCCTCTCTCCGCTAGAGATCGACCAGAATTTCACCTCCGTCTATGTCGGCGCCGGCTACCGCGACACGGCGACGACCGGCTCGGCCCGCTTTGAGGTGCGAAAGTCCGAAACAGGCCAGCGATATACGAGCGTTCTCGGCGCGGCGCGGGAGATTTCCGAGGAGCTCTCCTTCGCCGGCGCGGCGCGCGTCGAGCAGGACAACAATGATCTGAACCCTGATCGCCGTGCGATCGACGCGCGCCTCGGCGCGGCGTGGCGCCCCCGCGGCGACGGCGGGCTGATCGCGTTCAACCGGTTCGACATCAAGACCGAAGAGACCGACGGCCAGTTCAAGAGCTGGAAGGCCGTCAACAACCTCGCGGTCAGCGCAAAACTCACCGAGCGCGCCGAAGTCTCGGTCAACCATGGCTTTAAATACGCCTCTTTCGAAGCCGACGGGATCGTCTCGACGGGAATTACCCAGCTTGCCGGTCTCGAGGGCCGGTTCGACATCACCGAGAATATCGACATCGGCCTGCGCGGCTCAGCGCTTTACGCCCATAATTCGGGGACGGTCGAGTATTCTTACGGGCCGTCCGTGGGCGTGTCGCCGGCGAAGAATGTCTGGATCAGCGCCGGCTATAATGTCGAAGGCTTCGAGGACGAGGACTTCGCGGCCGCCGAGTTCACCCGCAAGGGCCCGTTCATTCAGCTCAGGATCAAGTTCGATCAGAACACGGCCAAGGGCCTCCTGCAGCGGGTCTCGCCGGGGGCGGCGTCATGACGCGCGTCGCCCTCGTCATGATACGGATATTATTGTGCGCGGCGACGCTTCTGGGGGGCGCGCCGAGCGCGCTCGCCCAGACCGGGCCCTATCTCGACACGAGCGTCGCCGCGATCAATTCATCGACGCCCTGCAACGCCGGCGGCCTGATCACGCGCACGATCACCGTCGCCGATTCCTTCACCATCGCCGATCTCGACGTCGGACTGATCGCAACGCACGCTTGGCGCACCGACGTTCGCTTCGATCTCACCTCGCCGCAGGGCACCAGCGTGCGGCTGCTCGAAGGCCCGGCGAACATTCGCTACACGAATTACAATATTCGTCTCGACGACGAGGCCGGCTTTCAGGTCAACAATTCTCCGCATACCGGCGCCGACAACGTTTCAGCGCCCCCCTATGAGATCGACGTCTCGCCGGACAACGCGCTTTCCGCTTTCGACGGCGAGAACGCCCAGGGCGACTGGACGATCGAAATCTGCGACACGTTCCCGGCGCAGGACGACGGCGAATACCGCCGATCGGAGCTGATCTTTACGCCGCTCGTCGGCGCGGACCTCTCGCTCGCCAAAACCGCCAGCCAGCAAAGTCCCGCCATCGGCGCGAACGTCGTCTTTACCCTGACCGTCAGCAATGCCGGACCGGAGGCGGCGACCGGCGTCGAGGTGCGCGATCTCTTGCCCTCAGGCCTCGCCTATGTTTCCGACAATGGCGGCGGCGCGTATAATCCGACGAGCGGCGTGTGGAGCGCGCCCGGGTCGATCAGCGCAGGCGGGTCGGCCGCGCTGCAAATCACCGCCAACGTCTCGGCGAGCGGCTCCTATTCCAATCTCGCGGAGGTGATCGCTTCCGATCAGACGGATGTCGATTCAACGCCGGACAATTCGGGGACGGATCCGTTCGAAGACGACACGGACGTCGTCACGCTGACGCCCGGCGGGGGCGGGGGCGGACCCCCGCCGGCGCTTTCCTGCGGCGCGAGCGCGGTCAATCACGACTGGAACGCGAACAACTGGCCGTCGACGAGCCTGTCGGAGAGCTACGTGACCGGGGGCGAGACGCTGGATTTCACTGTCTCCGGAAGCACCGGCGACTTCGTCAATTTCGACGCGGGCGTCGGTCCGTTATCGGATGATTACTATACCGGCGGCCTTGCAGGGAGCGAGCAGTCCGTGCTCTTGTCGGTCAATTACGACAATGCAAACGATTTCGTGCGCGTGACGATTGATATCGGGACCCCCGGCGTCGGCGTCGACGAACTCCAGCTCGCCCTGTTCGACCTTGATTTCGGCGCCGGCCAGTTCACCGACGAGGTCCAGGTCTTCGGCTATCTCAACGGCGCACTGGTCGTTCCCACACTGACGACAAGCGCGGCGAATTCGGCGACGACCTTCGTCGTCACGGGCGTCGCCGCCGCCTCGCAGACCTCTTCCGACGGCACGGCGACCGTCACCTTTCAGTCGCCGGTAGACCAGGTAGTCCTGGTCCATCGCAGCGGCGCCGGCGCGCCCGCCGATCCGGGCAATCAGGGCGTCGCCATACACGATCTCAACTGGTGTCCGAGGACCGTCGCCCTCTCGGCGCAAAAGACGGTTTCGGTCATTGCGACGGACGGGATCGACGCGGCGACCTGCGCGGGCGCACCCGATCCGGGGGCGAACGATCAGTACGCCGTGCCCGGCGCCTGCGTCCAGTATCAGATCTCCGTCACCAATCCCGCCGGCGGCCCCGCGGCGACGGATATCGACCTCGCCGACACGCTGCCCGCCGCGATCACCTATGCCGGGGCGAGCCAGTCCGTTTTCGCGGGCGGGACAATCAGAACGACCGACGCCGCGCCGACCCCGAACCCGATCACCTGCACGGCGTCGACCCCGACCTGCGTCGTTCGACTTGAAAACGCGAGCCTTGCTTCCGGCGCGACGGGCGTACTGACGATCAGGGGCTTGGTCGAATAACGCTCAGCCCTGGAATTCCGGCAGCCGAACGACGAGCCCGTCAAGCGCATCCGAAATGGTGATCTGGCAGGAAAGGCGCGAGTTGTCTTTCGGATTGGCTGCAAAGTCGAGCATGGATTCCTCCATCGGCTCCGGCCTGCCTGTCTTCTCCACCCAGGCCGGATCGACGTAAACGTGGCAGGTCGCGCAGGCGCAGGCCCCGCCGCAATCCGCGTCGATGCCCGGGACCATGTTTTTCACCGCCGTCTCCATGACGGAAACGCCGTTGTCCGCTTCGATGACGTGCTCGGTTCCGTTATGTTCGATGTAGGTGATTTTCGGCATTATGCGGCTCTTTTTCCTTGGCTGCAGCCGTCGTTATTGAGGACCGCGCCCCTCGCGCGCAAGTTTTTTCAGCCGCGCGCGGCGAGCCGCCGCGTCGCCCGCAATCGCGCGGCCGGCCCCGCCGCCGACCCTCTCGCCGCACCGCGCCGAACCGCGCGAGGATCACCCGCCGCGGCTTGGCGCGCGCGAAAAACCCCCATATTCCTGCGCGCGATGATCGACGTTGAACGCCATTTGCCCGATGAGGCGGCGACGAGCCGGCTCGGCCATACCATCGGGGCGCTGCTGCGCGGCGGCGACGTCGTCTGCCTCGTCGGCCCCCTCGGCGCCGGCAAGACGACCCTGGCGCGGGCGATGATCGCGGCCGCCGTCGGCGCGCGGGAAGTCCCGAGCCCGACCTTCCCCCTCGTCGAGACATACCCCGGAACGGACTTCACGCTATGGCACTACGACCTTTACCGTCTGGAGCGCGCCGACGACGTCTGGGAGCTCGGCCTCGACGAGGCGCTGGACGGCGGGGTCCTTCTGATCGAGTGGCCCGAAAAGATCGAGGAGCTCCTGCCGGAAGACGCGCTCATCGCCGCATTGTCGCCAGAAGATGCGGGCAGACGGGTCGTATTGCGCGGAACCGGCCGCTGGTCGGATCGGCTGCTAACGTTAACGCCATGACAATCGGGACTCTGCTAGAATCAACCGTCATGAGTGAAGCCATCGACATGCGCGCAGGCGAGCGGGCCGCGTTTCTTGGCGCTGCGGGATGGGGCGCGGCGCGCGCCGAAGCGATTGCGGGCGACGCCTCGACCCGCAGCTATGAGCGCCTCAGGCTCGGCGAGCGAACCGCCGTTCTCATGAACGCGCCGCCCGCCGCCGAGAGCGCCCCCTGTCCGCCCGACGCCACGGACGCCGAACGCCGGGAGCTCGGCTACAACGCCATGGCGCGCCTCGCCGGACCGAACCTCAACGCCTTTCTCGCCATCGCCCGCGCGCTCGGCGACGCCGGTCTCTCCGCGCCGGAGGTCTACGCGGCGGATCCGGAAACCGGTTTCGCGCTTATCGAGGATCTCGGCGACTGGCTCTACGCGCGCGCCATCCCGGACGGCGCCGACGAGACAGCGCTTTACGCGAACGCCGTCGACGCGCTCCTCGCGCTGCGCGAGGCCGATCCCGAACCGCCATGCGGCGCGCGCTACCGCATGCTGAGCTATGACCGCCTCGCCATGGAGGCCGAGGTCGCTCTCGTGACGGAATGGTGGTGGGCCTGCAAGACCGGCGCGCGCCCCTCGCCCGACCTCGCCGCCGAGCACGCGGCCGCGTGGGACGCCGTTCTGGCCGAACTCTCGGCGCCGCACGCTTTGATCCTCAGGGACTACCACGCGGAAAACCTGCTCTGGCTGCCGGACCGTGCGGGCCACAGGCGGGTCGGCGTCATCGATTTCCAGGACGGCCTCTTCGGCCACGCCGCCTATGACCTCGTCTCGCTGCTTGAAGACGCCCGCCGTGACGTCGCCCCGGGCCTCGCGGAGGACATGATCGCGCGTTACTGCGAACGCTCGGGAAGCGCGCCCGGCTTCGACGCGCAGGCCTTCCGCCGCGATTACGCGATCCTCGGCGCCCAGAGGAACGCAAAGATCCTCGGCGTTTTCGCCCGTCTGATCCGGCGCTACGGCAAGCCGCGCTACGCGCAGTTTCTCCCCCGCGTGGAGGCGCATTTCCGCTCTGATCTGGCGCGCCCCGCGCTCGCGCCCGTCAGGGCGTTTTACGCCCGGCGCCTGCCGGAAATCGCTCCGTGAGCCGCGCGCCCAAGACAGCCATGGTGCTCGCCGCCGGTCTCGGCACGCGCATGCGCCCGCTGACGGACGGCCGCCCGAAACCGCTGATCCGCGTGGCCGGCAAGGCGCTCATAGACCACGCCCTCGACCGCTTCGCCGCCGCCGGGGTCGGCAAGGCGATCGTCAACGTGCACTACCTCGCCGAGCAGATGGAGGCGCACCTTGAGGCGCGCCGGACCCCGGAGATCGTCATTTCGGACGAACGCGCCGAACTCCTCGAGACGGGCGGCGGCCTCAAGAAGGCGCGGCCCGATTTCGGCGCGGCGGAGGCGATCTTCTGCACGAACACCGACGCCATCCTGATCGACGGGGCGGGCCCCGAGCCCTGCGCGCGCCTCGCCGGGGCCTGGGACGGCGGCGCGATGGACGCGCTTCTCCTGCTTTCGCCGATTGAAGAGACCAGCGGCTACGCCGGCGCAGGCGATTTTGACCGCCAAGCCAACGGGCGCGTCGCCTTCCGCTCGCGCGAGGCGGCCCCTTACGTCTTCACCGGGCTGCAGATCATCGCGCCGCGCCTCCTCGACGGCGCGCCGGACGGCGCCTTTTCAACGAAGCTCCTGTGGGACAAGGCGCTCCGGGCGGGGCGTCTGTTCGGCGCCGTCCATGACGGCTTCTGGATGCATGTCGGCGATCCGGCCGGCCTTGCGGCCGCCGAAGCTCGCCTCGCCGCCCGCAAGGCGTCGTGAAGGGCGGGCGGCCCGCAGCGGCGCCGCGCGCGCTCTTCGACGGCGGCGCGCCGTACTTCACGATCGATCCCGGCCGCGCGTTCCTCGCCGACCTCGCGAGGGCGGTCGCGGGCGGTCTTGGCTGCGATCCCGCGGCGATCGCCGACGCGGAGATCTTCGTGCCGACGCGGCGCGCGGCCCGCGCCCTCGGCGAAGCGTTCCGCAGGGAGGCCGCCGCGCGCGGGGCGAAAGCCGTGCTCCTGCCGCGGATCAGGGCCCTCGGCGACGTCGACGAGGACGAGATCGCGGCTTTCGAAGGCGCGGCCGGCGACGAGGCCGCGCTCGCCCCGGCGGCGACGGCCATGGAGCGCAAGCTCGTTCTGGCGCGGATGGTGGCAGCGAAGGATCGCGCTTTCGCCGGCCAGGAAAGCTGGCCGGCGGCCTTGAGCGCAGCCGGCGAACTCGCCGCGCTGCTCGATTCGTTTTACACCGAGGAAATCGCCTTCGACGCGCTCGACAACATCGTCCCGCAGGAATTCGCCGCCCACTGGGGCGAGGCGCTGAAATTCCTCGAAATTGTCGGCGAGACCTGGCCGGCGCACCTGGCGGAGATCGGCCGGATCGATCCCGCCGATCGCCGCGTCAGACTCATCAATCTGCAGACCGAGCGCTGGACGGCCGCGCCGCCGCAACATCCGGTCGTCGTCGCAGGGACGACGGGCTCTGCGCCTTCCGTCGCGAGGCTGATGCGGGCGGTCGCCGCCGCGCCCCGCGGGGCCGTCGTCCTGCCCGGTCTCGACCGCGCGCTCGCCGCGGAGAAAGCCTGGAAGGCGATCGACGACCCGCATCCGCAGGCGGGGATGAAAGCGCTGCTGCGGTCCCTTGAGGTCGCGCCCGGCGCCGTCGCGCCGCTGCCCCGCGCCGCCGGCGAAGCTTCACCGCAACGCGATGCGCCCGCGGACGGCCGCGCGTCGCTCCTGTCGCTCGCCCTGCGCCCGGCCGAGGCGACGGACGACTGGCGCGCGCTCGTCGCCGAGGCCGCAAGCCGCGACCCCGGCCTCCGGTCGGCGACCAAGGGCCTCGCCCTGATCGACGCCCCCGACGAGGAGGCCGAGGCTTCCGCGATCGCGATTTTGATGCGCGAGACGCTCGAGGCGCCCGGCGAGACCGCCATGCTGGTCACGCCGGACCGCGACCTCTCGCGCCGGGTTTCGGCCAAAATGCGCCGTTGGGGCGTCGTCATCGACGATTCGGCCGGCGTGCCTTTCGCGAACTCTCCGTGCGGAACCTATTTGCGCCTTGTCGCGGACTGGCTCGCAGCGCCCGAGAATCCCGTCGCGGCGATCGCCCTCGCGCGCCATCCGCTCGCCATGTTCGGCGTCGCGGCGCGTGAGAAGTCCCGCATGGTCGACGCCGCCGACGAGGCCCTGCGCGGCCTCGCGCCGTCGGGCCTCGGCGTCGCAGCCCACGCCCCCCAAAAACAGCCCCCCCGTCAGCGTATTGAGCTCAAACCCCACGCCGCCGAGCAGGCGCACGGCCATACCAGTCGAGCGATCGAGCCGTCCCGAAGC